>WTHG01000047.1:4548-10094 GCA_011523245.1 Verrucomicrobiales bacterium
GGGCCGGGCAAAGCGGTCACGGCCGCGCGTTGCGCGTCGTTCAATTCCGCCTCATAATCGATCTGGAGTTGGACCGATTCGCGGTACGGTTGCAGGACATACTCCCGGGCCACGCCGCAGGCTAAAGGCTGCGCCTAGCCGGATGAAGGCTAAACCGTTGATAAGTTATCGTGGCCAAGTCGGGCGGCCGGCGTAGCCTCGTCGCAGGAGGGGAAGGTGCGCCACCAAGGAGGCTACAAACCAAAACCACGCTGCACGCGGCTGGTGCGTTTTGCGGATATTGAACTGCGAGACGTCAACGGCCATGCATTGGAAGACCCCACCTCAGTCGATTTCTTCGATTGCCTGTCCTATTTCCGAAAGGAAAGCAGGCCATACACTGGCCGCGCCCAAGGCGTGGATCTCGAGGGGCAGGTGCACGCGGAGGGCTTCTTTGTCGATGGCCGGCCTGAAGGTCGCTGGACCCGTTGGCACGACAACGGCACCAAGCGCGAGGAGTTTCTCATCACCAATGGTGAATGCGCCTACGCCCGGCATTGGGACGAAAATGGCGTGCCGATTTAACGGCGCATTTGCTCGACGCCAAGGCGCGCGTCCGTATTCTTCCCGCCCATGGCACACCACGGGCTGACCAGCGACGATCCCACTTTCAAGTCGCGCAAACGCACCACCGGCGAAATCCTCCGGCGCGTGTGGGCCTATCTGCTGCCATACAAGGGCCTCGCGCTGGCCACCGTGGGCTGCGCCGTGCTTTCGCTTCTCTGCGCGCTCACCTATCCCAAACTCACCGAGTACATCATTGACGGTATCATCGAGAAAGACGGTGGCACCACCAAGCTCGGCTGGGCCGTCGGCGCCATGGCGCTGGCGTTTCTCTTGCGCGACCTGTTCAACAGCCTGCGCATCCGCATCAATAATCATTTTGAGCAAAACGTCATCTACGACATGCGGCGCGATGTGTTTGCCAAGCTGCAGCGTTTGCCGGTCAGTTACTTCGACAAACGCGCCAGTGGCGATCTGATGACGCGGGTGGTTGAAGACATCAACAACGTCGAACGCGTGCTGATTGACGGCACGGAACAGGGCACCGTGGCGATCCTTTGCATCGGCGGCATCAGCGGCATTCTGTTTTACACCAACCCCACCCTCGCCGCCGTGGCGTTGTCGCCGCTGCCGTTTCTGGCCGCCGGCGCATTGTGGTACACGCTCACGGCTCACCGGCGTTACCGCAAACAACGTGAAGCCTCCAGCGCCATGAACGCGCTGTTGATGGACGATCTACAGGGCATCCGGCAAATCAAGGCCTACGGCCGGCAGGACCATGAGGACGCGCGCTTTGCCGATCGCGCCGAGGGCCTGCGCCAGGGCAACCTCGGCATCATGCGTGCCTGGGCCAATTACAATCCGGCCATGAGCTTTTTTGCCGCGCTCGGCACCGTGCTGGTACTGTGGTTCGGCGGCAAAGCCGTGATGGCCGGCACCATGACCACCGGAGAACTGGTTGGGTTCCTGTTCTATCTCATGCTCTTTTACGAGCCGATGGCCCGTCTGCACGGCCTCAACCAAATGCTCCAAAGCGCCCGGGCCGCCGGCGAACGCGTGTTTGATATCCTTGATCATGAGGCCGAACGCGATGAATCGCGCACCGCCGAATTGCCCCAACCCGTGCGTGGTGAAGTGGTGTATGAAAGCGTTTTTTTTGAGTACGAATCCGACCGCCCCGTGCTTTCCGATATTTCCCTGCACGCCAAACCCGGCGAAATGATCGCGCTGGTCGGCCCCACCGGCGCGGGCAAAAGCACGCTCGTGAGTTTGATGCCCGCTTTTTACGAGTACACGGCCGGCACTGTCACCATCGATGGCCAAAGCGTAGCTGAAACTTCACTGACTTCCCTGCGCCACCACATCGCCGTCGTCAGCCAGGAACCGTTCCTGTTTAACGGCACCATTCGCGAAAATATCCAGTACGGCAAACTGGACGCCGATGATGCTGCCATCGAGGCCGCCGCGCGCGCCGCGAATTGTCATAAATTCATTTGTGCGCTGGAAGACGGCTACGAATCGCGCGTAGGCGAACGCGGCGTGAAGCTCAGTGTTGGCGAAAAACAACGTGTGAGCATCGCGCGCGCTCTGCTGGCCGATGCACCGATCCTGATCCTCGACGAAGCCACCGCCAGCGTCGATACCGCCACCGAGCGGCTGATCCAGGAAGCCCTCGAGCGGCTGATGCAGGGTCGCACCAGCTTCGTGATCGCCCACCGCCTCAGCACGATCCGCAAGGCCGACCAGATTCTAGTGCTCAGGCAGGGCGCCATTGTCGAGCGCGGCACGCATGATTCCTTGATCGATCAAGACGGCCTCTACGCCAAACTGGCCCGCATACAGAACACGACCTTAATCGAGGAAAGCTTCGAGAAACTGGCCGAGTAACGGGAGAGGCCACTCAGAGAACTATCCTAGCGAGGAATTCGGGAGATTTTTTTGGCGGCATCCTACCCCGCAACCAATTTACTTAGTTCGGGATAATTCGTTTTCCCCGAACCCAATACCGGAATTTCCTCCAGCACCTTGATCTCACGCGGCACGGCGATATTAGGCAAACCGGACCGAGTGATGGCTTCGCGAATTTCCTCGGCCGACAGCTCGGCCTTATTGGTGGCCGCAATCAGCTGCTCGCCCTTGTCGGCATCCGGCCGGGCCACCACCGCCACCGCGCACTCCTCGCCGTGCTGCGGGAAGGCACCCGCCAACGCCGCCTCAACCGCCGTCAGACTCACCATCTCCCCGCTAATCTTCGCAAACCGCTTGGCGCGACCCTTGATGAAAATGTACCGGTCCGCATCCACCGTCACGATATCACCCGTATCGTACCAGCCACCGAGCTTTTGAAATTCCTCATTGGGGCCCTGGTTTAGGTAGCCCTTCATGATATTCGGCCCCTTCACCAGCAGCTTGCCGCCTTCGTCCACGCCGTCGATTTTTTCCAGCTTATAATCGATGCCCGGGAACAACCGGCCCACGGCGCCGTCGCGACTTTCCAGAATGCTGCTCGTACTGAGCACCGGGCCTGTTTCGGTGGCGCCGTAGCCTTCCATCAGGCTCACCCCGAATTTTTTGGCCCACACATTGCGCGTGGCTTCCTGCACCTTTTCTGCGCCGCAGATCACGTAGCGCAGCTCGGCAAAATCCGCCGCGTGCCCGAACCGCGCATAGCCGTTTAGGAATGTGTTGGTGGCCAACAACACCGTACAGTCGCGGTCATAAAATGCCGCCGGTATCTGCCGGTACATCAAGGGTGACGGAAACAGGTAGACGAACGCGCCGCGCAAAATTGGCAGCAACACCCCCGCCGTCAGACCGAAGCTGTGGAAGAGGGGCAAACAGGTGAAGAATCGGTCGCTGTCCTTTAGATCAATCACCGCTATGCACTGGCGCACGTTGGCCAGCAGGTTTCGATGCGTCAGCTCCACTCCCTTGGGCGTGCCCTCCGAACCGCTGGTGAAGAGCACCACCGCCGTGTCGGTAAAGGGCGTGTACTGTCCTGCCAACGGATTGAGTTTTTGATTCAGCAACGCCAAAAGCTTGCTCACTCCTGAAATACTTTCACCGACGTCCTCCAGATAAATGATCTCCAACCCCGCTTCCTCAAACGGCTCGATCTCCAGCTTGGCTTTTTCCAAAAACGCCCGCGAGGTGATCACCTGTTTGACCCCGGCCAATTCCGTGCATTGCAGCATCGCTGCGGAGCCGGAGGTGTAATTCAAAATCGCCGGCACCTTGCTGGAGGCCCAGAGGCTGGTGAGCGTGGCCACCATGCTATTCACGTTGGGCAACAGCACCCCCACGCGCTCGGTGTTCGGGTCCAGCCGTTTCGCCCATTGCGCGGCTAACACATCCGTGCCCACTAGAAGTCGTTGATAGGTCAGGGTCTTGAAGGTCGTGTCTTCCAGCACCACCTTGTGCGGGATCTGTTTGGCCAAGGCGGCAATAGCGCGAATGACCGTCTGTTCGCCATGCTCCATCTCCATATCCAGCTGCTGCCGCATCATGCGATCGCGGAGCCATTGGTTTAGCTTGGAACGTTGGATAGCCGGTTTGCCTTCAAACTCCGGTGCCTCGACGGGATCATCAAAGTGCGCGCTCACCTTGGGAAACCATTTCGTCCAGCCGCCATGCGGACTGGCCAGCACCCGGGCCGCCCCGCGCAAATGGCAGGTGATCACCTTCGCTTTGGTTTTCTGAATCAAAAATCCCGTGCCGTCGAAGAGTCGTTGCAAACTGCCCGTCCGGCTCATACGCCCTTCGGCAAACAGGATCAGCTTACCACCGGCCTCCAAGTGCGCGGTCATTTTCTTCAGACTGGCGGCCGGGTCCGTGCCGATCAGGATAATCCGTTCATTGCTCAGCACCCACTCGTGCAGTTTGCTGGCGCGGGCGGGCAATTCGGAAGCGGCAAATTTCCAATCCGGCTCCACGCACAGGCCCACGAACAACCAGTCCAGCCAGGACAAATGATTGGGGACCAACAGCACGGGGCCATCGCATTGAGTAGCTTCCTCATTGAAAACGCGGAAACGGAACCACACGCGGAGCACGCCACGCATCAGCTTAAGAAAAAATCGGTTGGCCCAAATATTCATCGCTGGGCGAACCCTACTCGAAACTCGTCCATGAATGAAATTGATATTATCAATGTCGGCCCAGCTTAAGTCGATTCCGCTTCCAAGGTTGCGCCGCGGCGTTAAATAGCGGATACTGGTAATCCCAACGGCACGCAACGCAATAGGCAACGAAAGGCATTTTTCATGGGCTGGTTATCAGGACAATTAATCGACATTATTGAGTGGATGGATGACGGACAGGAGACGATGGTCTACCGGTTCGAGCGTCACAACAACGAGATCAAAAACGGCGCCAAACTAGTCGTGCGCCCTGGCCAATCTGCCGTGTTCGTCAATGAAGGTGGTACCAGCGTGGCCGATGTCTTCGAACCGGGCACCCACGAGCTGTCCACCGCCAACCTGCCGATCCTCTCCACCTTGATGGGCTGGAAGCACGGCTTCGAGAGCCCGTTCAAGGCCGAGGTCTATTTCGTGAAGACCTCGAAATTCACGGACCTGAAATGGGGCACACGCGGACCAGTCACGGTAGAGTGTGAAGGCTACGGCATGTTCGACCTGCGAGCCAACGGCACTTATGTTATTCAGATTGGCGACCCCAAGAAGTTTCTTGAGGAAATCGTCGGCACCGATGGCAAGTTTGATGTAGCCGATATTTCCGGCGATCTGCGCGACGAGATTGTCATGAACGTGAGCGACCGCCTCGGCGAATTGGAGCTGAACCCCGGCAAACTCACCGGCCAGATGAAGGACATCTCCGAGGAACTGCAGGCGCCCATTCAGGAGTACCTCGCCACCCTCGGTCTGGAGCTCACCCGTTTCCGCGTGGCCAGCCTCACCATACCCGATGATGTCCGCAAGGAACTCATGGAAATGAGCCGGCTCTCCGCCACCAAACTTTCTCAAGGCAACCCCCAAGCCATGCAA
>WTHG01000533.1 GCA_011523245.1 Verrucomicrobiales bacterium
ACCTCACTAGCTACGGTGCGTTTGTGGAACTGGAAGAAGGCCTCGACGGCATGATTCACGTGAGCGACCTCTCCTGGACTCGCAAGATCAACCATCCCTCCGAACTCATTAAGAAGGGCGACGACATCGAGGCGCAAGTGCTTGAGGTCGACAAAGAAAACCAACGCATCTCCATCGGCATCAAGCAACTCGCCGAAGATCCGTGGGAGAAGATCGACGAGATCTATCAGGTCGGCCAGCTCGTCAAGGGCAAGGTCACCAAGCTCGCCAGCTTCGGTGCCTTCGTCGGTCTGGAACACGACATGGACGGCCTCGTGCACATCTCTCAGGTCAGCGAAGAGCGCGTGGAAAAGATCAAGAACGTGCTGGATGTTGACCAAGAGGTCGAAGCCCGTGTGATCAAGATCGACCGCTCCGACCGTCGTATCGGCCTGTCCATCAAGGCCGCTGAGTACGATGAGGAACAGATCAAGAAGGAACAGGAACAGCTCGACCAGCTGAAGCCCGGCGAAGACCTCGTGGCCCTCGAGCACGCCTTCGACAACCTCAACCTCAGCAAGGAAGACGAAGAGAAGAGCGAATAATCTTCCGCGTCATACCCAATCACCGGCGGCCTTCGGGCCGCCTTTTTTGTTGCACAAACCGGTCACAGCCCGAAGATCAACCCATGCGAGCCATCCTTTCCCTGCTACTCATCGCCGGCGCCGTGCAAGCCGCCGAACTGCGCGTCAACCGAGGCATTCTGCCCGGCGGCCTGATCGATGACCGCCGTCTGCTCAGCGAACTCAACCGGCACGCCAAGCAATTGCGCGAAGAAGAAGGCACGGTGAAAGCATCCGAACTGCTCAAGCAGCTTGACCGCAAACAATGCGCCCTCACCCTGCAACAGCCCGGCAAGGACAAGCTTACCTCCGCTCAGATCGCCGAACGCAACCGTAAGGGCGTGCTGGTTGTGTCCGGCCTCTACAAATGCCAGCATTGCCCTCTCTGGCACAGCGGCGCCGCCAGCGGGTTCATGCTCACCGAGGACGGCGTCTTCTGCACCAGCTATCACGTGATTGATAACAAGGATAACGATTCGCTGGTGATCATGACCGGCGATGGCCGCGTGGCTCCCGTGGTCGAGGTCCTCGCCGCCAACAAAGCCACCGACCTCGCCATTTTGCGTGCCAAAGGCAAAGGCTTCACACCTCTGCCGGTGGACACCTCTGAGCAAGCCGCGCCGCTGGGTGGCAAGGTGCGCGTGTTCAGTCATCCGGACCGCCATTTCTATGTGCTCAGTGAAGGCATCATTTCTCGCAAATACCTCGACAGCGCCCGCCGAGAAGGGCCCCGCCGCATGATTGCCATCACCGCCGATTTCGCCAAAGGCTCCAGCGGCGCACCGGTCTTCAACGAATACGGCGCCGTCGTCGCCAGCGTGAACAACACCCAGAGCACCTATTACTCCGTAAAGAACGGCGTGAAGGACAACCTGCAAATGGTGTTCAAAAACACCGTCTCCATGGAACATCTGCGCGAGTTGATCAAGGCGGAATAGAGTTTTCCTTGTCCCCGCTCCGTCCCTCCGCCTTAATGCCGCCCGTATGAGCATTCTGGACGAACTGGCCTGGCGCGGGTTGATCAACGACTGCACCGACTCCGAGGCGCTAACCAAGCGACTGAGTGAAGGGCCCGCGGCACTGTATTGCGGATTCGATCCCACGGCCGACAGCCTGCATGTGGGCAACCTCGTGCCGCTCATTGCCTTACGGCGTTTTCAGAATGACGGTCATATACCGATCGCACTGGCCGGCGGTGCCACCGGGGCCATTGGCGATCCAAGCGGCAAATCGGCCGAGCGCAATTTACTTACACGCGAAACGCTCCAGCAAAACATTGCGGCGGTGAAGGAGCAGCTGGCCAAGCTGCTGGATTTTGAAACCACCGCTAACCCCGCTCAGTTGCTGGATAACGCCGACTGGACGGCAGGTGTTTCCTATCTCGATTTCCTGCGCGACATTGGCAAGCACTTCACCGTCAACAGCATGGTGGCCAAGGAAAGCGTACGCGCCCGCATGCAGGATCGCGAGGTGGGCATCAGCTACACCGAGTTTTCCTACATGCTCCTGCAGGCCTTCGATTTTTATCACCTCAAACAAACGCACGATTGCGAACTGCAAATCGGCGGCAGCGATCAATGGGGCAACATCACCGCCGGCATCGAGCTGAGTCGACGCAAGCTCAACACCACCGTGTACGGCCTCACCCTGCCGCTCATCACCAATGCCGACGGCACGAAATTCGGCAAGACTGAGGCGGGCGCAGTGTGGCTCGATCCGGCTCGCACGAGCGTCTACAAGTTTTACCAGTTCTGGATTCGCACCGACGACCGCGATGTGGTGCGTTACCTCAAATACTTTACGTTCCTGCCTCAGGAACGTATTGCCGAGCTGGAAGCCAGCCACACAGAAAATCCCAGCGGCCGTGAGGCACACACGGCGTTAGCCGTGGCCATGACCGATCTCATTCACGGCGAAGCCGCCACACAGGAAGCACAACAGGCCAGCCGTATCTTATTCGGAGGCGGTCTGGACGGCATTGGCGAAAGCACATTTAACGAGATCGTTGGCGAAGTACCCACGGTAGAAATCGAACGCACCCAACTAGACGGGGAAGGCTTGCCAATTTTGGAACTGTTTGTCACCAGCGGCCTCTGCCAATCCAACGGCCAGGCCCGCAAGGACCTACAGGGCGGCGGCATCAATCTCAACAACGAGCGCCAGTCCGACGCGCAAACCCGCGTCACCACCGAGCAATTGCTCTTTGGCAAACATCTCCTCCTGCGCAAAGGCAAGCGTAACTACACAGTCATCACCGCGAAATAAATTCGCGCTGCCCCATCGTCGTCACCTATCTCATTCTCTTAGTCGTTACCATTCCGTGGTGTTGAGATTGGCCTAGAAAAGCCGCAGTGAAACCTGTGCTTGGTCTGTCGCGTAAAAATTTGGTGGTTCTCCTGGAAACCGGCGGCGTCTTGATGCTAATCGTTTGGTAAGTCATTCAGTGCAGACAAAGCGGCGCTGATGATTAATGTTTCCTGCCTCCTTGCCACCTACCACCAACCAAGGAATTTCCAGTAAGGTAACCCTACACCCAACCACACGGCCAAGTGAAAGATGGAAACGATGAACCCGATTTTGAACCATCGGCCCATCGGCACATATCCGAAGCCTGAATAGATCACAACCGGCCCGGAAGAATAATTGGTTAGGCAACCGCAGAGGTTTGAAAAATAAGCCAGCAAGGCAACCATCAACATCGCGGGAGCACCGGCCGTGACGGCCAACGCCAAAAATGCCGCCACCATGGCTGTAATGTGACCGGTCAACATCGAGAAGCCGTACATCGAATAAAAATAAATGAGCGCCAAGGTGAGTGCCGTGGCCAAGGCACCCATTCCAGTGACCTTCCCTTTCATGGTTTCGGCAAACCATGCGATAAACCCGTGGTCCTTGAGCAGGCCGGCCATGCACACCATACCGCCCAGCCAAACCATTGCATCCCAAGCTTCCTTGTTGCCGGTGATGTCCTCCCATTTTTCAGTTCCGGTTAACACCAGAATCATCACGCCGATCAAAGCTACCACACCCGTATGCATGCCGTGCATTTTGCCGGTGGCCCAAAGAACAAGCATCAGGATGAACACACCCAACATTATTTTCTCGCCCATAGACCACTTGCCCCGTTTAGCAAGCTGTTCATTGGCCTCATCCTGGGCGGCCTTCGTGTCGTGGAGTTCCGGTTTTAAAAGCTTCAACAGAAACCACGGCAACAAAAGCAAACTCACCAACCCCGGAACGATGCTGCCTTTCACCCAGGTCATCCATCCGAACTCAATACCCTGGCCAGAATTACTCGCCGCTTCGGCAACCAAGCCATTGGCGGCCATTCCCGTCAGGAACATTGCGGCCGTCACAAGGTTCAAGTGCGAGCCATTGAGCATGAGATATTCGCCGGCACGCTTGGTGTGGTTCTCCGGCGTGGACCCCAGTGCTCTTGCCAACGAATTGACAATCGGCGCCATAACCCCACCGCCCCGCGCTGTGTTAGAAGGAATGGCTGGTCCCAAGATGAACTCAGCGACCGCCGTAGCATATCCTAATCCCAAAGTTGTTTTACCAAACTTGGATACACATTTGAGAGCGATCCGATGTCCCAACCCACTTCGGATCATGGCTCCGGCAATCAGGAATGCTCCCACCACCAGCCAAACCGTGGTGTTGCCATAACCCGCCATGGCCGCCTGAAAGGATGCCTTACCGTCTTCTCCTAAGGTACTGGTGGCGGCCAAAATTATCAGGGCCAACAACACCGCCGGCCCCATATTGATGGGCCGCAGGATAAAGCTTAGGATCGTGGCGGCAAAAACCGCAAACACCTGCCATCCGGCGGTAAAGTTTGCCCCGTCTGGAAGCTCCAATCCTTCGGGTAATTTAGGAGCCGGTGTCCACCAGAGGATCATTCCCACCAGCAGACAAATGCCCAACTTAGGATAATGGATTCCATCTTTTGTTCTCGATTCGGCAGTCATCGAACCCCGCCACCCTAGGATTAACCAGCAACGCAAGCCAAGCCCTGAAGCCGATCAATCGGCGCACAGCGCCGACAGGGCCCCATCGATTTCTGGATACTTGAATTCGAACTCTTCCTCTACCAGGCGTTTCGACACCATATAACGGCCCTACAAAAATCAACGCTGGATTCGGTTGCTTCAGGTAATGCGCTCCAAATCAGACCATCCACAGGCGGCGGGCAAACCGATCGGTATACGGAGGGCGCGGCGCATGGCACGCATGAAGTCCGCTTGGGAAACGGGATTGGGTGCGGTAGCGATGTACGATCCACTCATGGTTTCTATGGTGATGGCACTCATGATTAGGCGACTCATGTCCTACTCATGAATCCAGCTGATACTTTGCCGACCGCTGGCGCGAGACCAATGCCAAGGATGAATCCTCCCTGCAAACGACCTCGAGTGGATCGCCATAAATGTGGGTAGTGGACATTTGTACCCAAACAGGCGGCACATCACCTTCAAGCTTAGTATCTCGACCTATTTGAAAGTACTCACAACCTCTGAATAAGAAAACCCATGTTAGCACAAGTCGGCCTTGTCCGGGAAATTGACGTTTGGCTAGCTTCAACCGATGTTAGTGCGCGAAAAGACGCAAGAAACAACCGAAAATACCGTGGCTGTAGCTGAGACTCCCCCACCCCACCCTGACCAGTTTGCCAACCGGCATATTGGACCCGATGCCGATGAGGCGCGGGCGATGCTGGAGGTGATCGGGCATGATACATTAGAGAGCTTCATGGGCACGGTGGTGCCGGAAGCCATCCGTGCACCGCGCCCATTGGAGCTGCCATCCGCACTCTCAGAGCACGCTGCTCTGAACCGGCTCCGCAAGATCATTGGTGAAAACAAACCGCACCGCAGCTACCTCGGCATGGGCTTTGCCGATTGCATTGTGCCACCAGTCATCCAACGTAATCTATTGGAGAACCCGGGCTGGTACACGCAGTACACGCCGTATCAGGCAGAGATCTCTCAGGGGCGTCTGGAAAGTCTGCTCAATTTCCAAACCATGGTTTGCGATCTCACTGGGCTGGAGATCGCCAACGCTTCCCTGCTCGATGAAGCCACCGCTTGTGCCGAGGCGATGACCATGTGTCATGCGGTGAAAGGCAAAGGCGACCGCAATGTGTTTGTGGCGGCGACAGATTGTCATCCACAAAACCTAGCTGTGCTGGAGACGCGCGCGGAACCGCTCGGCATTAAAGTGCGCACGGCCCCGACGGCGGATTTGGAATTTGATGACACCGTCTTCGGCGTCTTGCTGCAGTACCCGACCACGGACGGAGCGGCGGCGGATTATGCGGAACTGATCGCGCGCGCGCATGAAGCGGGCGCAATGGTGGTGATGGCCACCGACTTACTGGCGCTCACCTTGTTGAAAGCTCCAGGTGAATTGGGGGCAGATATCGCCGTGGGCAATGCGCAACGTTTTGGAGTGCCACTGGGATACGGCGGCCCGCACGCGGCGTTCTTTGCCACGCGCGATGTGTACAAGCGACAGATGCCCGGGCGCATTGTGGGCGTGTCCAGAGACACGCGTGGCCGACCAGCCTTTCGATTGTCACTGCAGACACGTGAACAACACATTCGAAGAGACAAGGCGACGAGCAACATCTGCACCGCGCAGGCACTGCTCGCCAACATGGCCGCGATGTACGCCTGTTATCACGGGCCAGACGGGTTGCGAAAGATTGCCGGACGCGTGCATGGACTGGCGCGTTTCCTCGCCGCCGGCCTCGAGCGGCTTGGCCATACCGTGGTACATGAGTCATTTTTCGACACACTCGCGGTGCAGCACACCAGCCAAAGCGCGGCAGACTTGGCGCGCATTGCGGAGGCGTACCGGATCAACCTCCGCGTACTGGACGAGAAGACCGTCGGCGTGGCAATCGACGAAACGACCACCGAGGCGGATGTCATGGAACTCCTGCAAGTGTTCAACGAAGGCCGCGATGTACCGTTCGCGCTGGAGGAATTGACCGCAGCGGAGATCATCCCCGAACCACTCCGACGCTCCAGCGAATTCCTAACGCACGAGGTGTTCCACAAACACCGCTCAGAGACCGAGCTGATGCGTTACCTCAAAAGGCTTGAGAGCCGCGACTTGTCGCTGGCGCATAGCATGATCCCACTTGGCTCGTGCACCATGAAGCTCAACGCGGTGGCCGAGATGCAGCCGGTGAGCTGGCCGGAATTGAATGGGGTGCACCCCTTCGTGCCTACCGAGCAAACGGCCGGTTATCGAAAAATGTTTACTGAACTGGAAACGTGGTTGGCAGAGATTACAGGGTTTGACGCCGTATCACTGCAACCCAATGCCGGTTCGCAGGGCGAGTACGCAGGGCTATTAGCCATCCGTCGATATCACGCCAGCCGCGATGAAGCGCATCGCAATGTTTGCCTGATCCCCACAAGTGCGCACGGGACGAATCCGGCCAGTGCAGTGTTAGCCGGCATGCAGGTTGTTCCGGTAAAATGCAGTGAGGAAGGCGATATCGATCTCGATGACCTGCGCACGAAGGTTGACGAATACGCCGGTGATTTGGCGGCGATGATGATCACCTATCCCTCAACGCACGGTGTGTTTGAGGAGAGCATCCGAGATATTTGTGAAGTGGTGCATTCAGCTGGAGGCCAAGTATATCTGGATGGCGCAAACCTCAACGCGATGGTCGGCATTGCGCAGCCGGGTGATCTGGGTGCGGATGTGTGCCACATTAACCTGCATAAAACGTTTTGCATTCCGCATGGCGGCGGTGGGCCGGGTATGGGACCGATCGGTGTGGCGAGGCATCTGGTGAATTTCCTGCCGGGTCATTCGGTGACCAATGGCAATTCCGCCGAGGTGGCAGGTGCGGTAAGCGCGGCGCCGTGGGGCAGCGCGAGCATTCTACCGATCTCCTGGATGTACATCGCGATGATGGGTGCGGACGGTTTGAAGGCCGCCACTGAGCATGCGATCCTGAATGCCAACTATATCGCCACGCGGTTAGATACGCATTTCCCCGTGCTCTACAAGGGAGCCAATGGGCGCGTCGCGCACGAGTGCATTTTGGATCTGCGGCAATTCAAGAAGGTGACGGTGGAGGACGTGGCCAAGCGCCTAATGGATTTTGGATTCCATGCGCCGACGATCTCCTGGCCGGTGGCCGGCACGATGATGGTGGAGCCGACTGAGAGCGAATCGAAGGAGGAACTGGACCGATTCTGCGAGGCAATGATCGCCATTCGCTTGGAGATTGAATCTGTGGAAAGCGGCGCGGTGGATGCAGAGGACAATCTGCTCAAGAATGCCCCGCACACCACGGACATGGTAGGCGGCAATGCGTGGCCGCACGATTATGATCGTGAACGCGCGGCCTTCCCGGCGCTGTGGCTGCGGGATTACAAATTCTGGCCGACGGTCGGCCGCATTGACAACGTGTGGGGCGATCGCAATCTGGCATGTAGCTGCGCGGGCATGGAGGCTTTCACCGAAGAGTAAACGCAGCCACCGTTTGTGCTGTTTACCAAAACAAAAACCCCGCCAATCGGCGGGGTTTTGTTTTGATTGGATGATGAGCTAGGCCAATTCGCCGATACCGAAGCTGTCGATGCCTTCGCCGTCAAGGAAGCCCTGCAGTTGGCGCAGGCGCGTGGGATGACGCATTTTGCGGAGGGCCTTGGCTTCAATTTGCCGGATGCGCTCGCGGGTTACCTTAAACTGTTTACCCACTTCCTCGAGTGTGCGGCTGTAGCCGTCGGCGAGACCGAAGCGCAGCTCAAGCACTTTGCGTTCGCGCTCGGTGAGTGAGGTGAGCACATCACCCAGCTTGTCCTTGAGCAGCGAGTAACTGGTCATGTCGCTGGGGTTCTCAGCTGATTTATCCTCAATAAAATCACCGAAGTTGGTGTCGTCGCTGTCACCGACGGGGCTTTGCAAACTGATGGGTTGCTGGGCCATCTTCATGATGGCGCGCACGCGCTCGACGGGCATCTGCATCTCGTCGGCGATTTCCTCCGGCGTGGCTTCTCGGCCGAAATCCGGCACGAGCTGTTTCTGCACTCGCATGAGTTAGTTGATCGTCTCAATCATGTGCACCGGGATGCGGATGGTGCGGGCCTGATCGGCGATGGAACGCGTGATGGCCTGGCGAATCCACCAGGTTGCATAGGTGGAGAACTTGTAGCCGCGGCGGTACTCGAATTTTTCGACCGCCTTCATCAGGCCCATGTTGCCCTCCTGAATGAGATCGAGAAAGGACAAACCGCGATTGGTATATTTCTTGGCGATGGAAATTACGAGGCGCAGGTTGGCCTCAACCATCTCGGTTTTGGCTTGATGCGCTTTTTTCCCGAAGTGCTGGAGCTGTTTGAAGGCTTCCACGTAACCCTCGGAGGTCATGCGCGTGAAGATTTCCAGAGCCTGCATCTTGCGGGTTTCGCCCTCGATGATCTGCTTGTTGGCGGCTGTCTTGCGGCCTTTACTGGCAACTTCCACGGCCTCGATACTGGCGACGATTTTCTCGTTCACGTTCTCGGCCACGACGGACATTTCCTCGATGACCTTTTGCTTGTAGAAAAATTTCGGGAACGACTTCTGCAGCGTGGTGTCGTTTTGATTGAAGGCCTTCTCGGCGCGCGTGCGGGCGGCCTGATTCTTTGCCTTGAGGCACGACATGTATTTTTCGTCGACCTTATGGTCCGCCGCGCGCACGTTCTTTACAAGACGGCGTAGCACCTTGAGGTGTTGTTCGCGGCTGTCGATTTTCTTATCCACGATCACACGATCAAACCGTTCCTTGGGCGGCTCGGAGATGAGCTTCTCTGCTAGCGCGATGTGTTCTTTGCCAGTGAATCCGAAGCTATAAATGATCCGCTTCACCTCGTTCTCGGCATCCTCAATGCGCTTGGAGATTTCCACCTCCTGTTCGCGTGTGAGCAAGGGCACCTGGCCCATTTGCTTGAGGTACATGCGAACTGGGTCATCCAGAATATCGAGCTTGGTTTTCTCTTCCTTAGCCTTGTCATCCTCGCCACGGCGAATGGGGGAGACATTGTCAACCTCCGCCTGATCGACCACGGAGATTTCCAATTGCTCGAACTGGGACTCGACCATCTCGATGTCGGCCGGGGTCACCTTGTCTTTCGGCAAATGTTCGGAAACATCGTCGTGCGTGAGGTAGCCCTGTTCTTGGGCTAGCAGCACGAGTTCCTTGATTTTGCTGGTGAGGACGAAGCCCGATTCGGTCTTCACCTCTTCAATGGTAATTTCCTTTTTGGCGAGCTTGGCCTTATTGCGCGTGATTTGCGCGGCGGTCAGATTTTTCTTCTTAGCGGCTTTCTTAGGAGCCGCCTTTTTAGCCGCTGCTTTCTTAGGAGCTGCCTTTTTAGCCGCTGCTTTCTTAGGAGCCGCCTTTTTAGCCGCTGCTTTCTTAGGAGCTGCCTTTTTAG
>WTHG01000346.1 GCA_011523245.1 Verrucomicrobiales bacterium
TCCACCTCCTGCGGCGTCGGCGGCAAACCGGTCAAATCCAGAAAAACTCGCCGCACTAAAACCTCTGGCTTTGCCAATGGTGCCGGCTTCAAGCCTTCCTTCGCCAAGCGCCGTTGCAAAAATGCGTCAATCGGTTTCGTGGCCCCCTTGGGCACTGACGGCTTTTTCGGCGTGATGAACGCCCAGTGTTTTTCGTATTTCGCCCCCTGTTGAATCCAGCGCTTGAGGATGTCCTTCTCCTCCGCCGTCAAAGTCTTCTTCGAGACTGGCGGCGGCATCAGTTCATCGGGATCATCCGTAATGATTCGTTGCCAGGCCTCGCTCTCCTCTAGGTTTCCGGGCACAATGGCCGCCACGCCGTTCTTTGGCTCCAGCGCGGCATATTCCTCGTCCAACCGCAGCTTCCCTTTCCGCTTCTTCGCGTCCTGCCCGTGGCACGAGAAACAATTCGCCGCGAGGATTTTCCGCACATCACGGTTGAATTGGACCTTGTCTTGCCCAAACAAATCCGACGCCAAGCTGGCGAGCAACAGAATCGCCCAAAACTTCATGCCCGAATCGTCCCGCACGGCGCGGTTTCGGGCAAGGAAAACAGATGCGCGAATGCGCTACTTTTGAAACTCAATCCAGTTCAGGCCCAGCACGCCTTTGGTTTTGGCGATGACCCATACGTCGGTGAAGGTCTTGGTCTTGAGCTGGGCGGGTAGCTCGACGAATTCGGCATTGCCAGTTTCCTTAACTTTCACCGCAGCCAGCAACTTGCCCTTGGCCGAACCGGCGCGCAGCTCAAATCGGCCCGCGCCCTCAATACCACCGCCGCGCACAAGAATCTTTGAGACGCCAGCAAGGTTCAGTTCACGAAATACAATCGCGTCACCATTCTGGAAATGACCGATAATCCCTTTTTCACCCTCGACCTGTTCCACGTATTGCATGCCGTAATTGGCATCGTAGAGAGCCGCTTTCTTTCGGCGCGAGTGGAGCACAATGGTTTGCTCACCGCGCAACGGCGGCAGTCCCTCGGCACCAGCGTCGGTATAACCGGCAGTCAGCACAAGCACGCCTTCGTTCACACGAATTTTCGGCTGATCCGGGGCAACGTAAGTGCCGGATAGACCTCGGCGCGGCGTACTGGCGGTATTGTCATTCAATGACAGTATCCAGTCCACCATCAGGCGGGTTTGCTCGAGAGTATGCTGCGGGTGCGGTGGCATAGGTTGCTGCCCCCATACGCCCACGCCACCCTTGAGCACCTTGTCGGCCAGGTGCGCCCCGGCGTTGGGATCATCGGCGTACTTTTTCGCAACCAGCTCGTACGAAGGCCCCGCAGAGGTCGCGTCGGAAATATGGCAGGCGAAACAGGTACTCTTGCGCATGAGCGCCAGTCCGGGCGTGGACAGTTCGGCATCTTCATCAGTGAGATATCGACGGTTGCGAAACTCGCCCTGCAATGCCACCAAGTTGGCGTCGATCTTTTGGGTTTCGGCATCAGTCACCTTGAGATCGTACTTCAGCTTCTCTTTCCAATCGAAGAACGATCCGTGCGCCGGTGACTGAAACGCCACCACGGGCCGCGCATTACCCACGTGCACCTGTTGCGTGGCGGTGCTCTTCGCGCCACTAGGGTCTATCACCGTCACGGACACCGCGTGCACGCCGGCCTTTTTGATTTGCTGCTTCCATACGGGGCCAGTTTGGCCATCGCTCCATTGGAATTTCAGGGTGTCACCATCCGGGTCCGTCGATTGTGTAGCCGATATGGACACCTCTAACGGAGCAGCACCGGCTGTAGTGTTGGCTGCCAGTACTGCCTGAGGCGCGCGGTTGCCGCGCCGGTACACGATGCGCGCAATGCGGCTGTCGGTGTTTTCCCACCACTTGTCGCCGTACTCGATAAGGTACAACGCACCGTCCGGGCCGAGTTTCATATCCACCGGCCGGCGGAAATTCCAGTCCGGCAAAAACGGCTTCACCACCGGACCGCCCGTACCGAGCTTGGCGGTTTGAATCCAGTTACGCATCCACTCGTAAATAAATAGGTGCCCGTCCAATTCCTTGGGCAGACGAATGGCCGATTTGTTTTTTGGATCAAACCGATACACCGGCCCCGCCATGATTGAGCGCCCACCCGTGCCGAGGCTGGGAAAGCGATCGCTCTTTAGATTGCCGTACCAGATCAAGGCCGGCTGCGCGGGCGGCAGTTTCTTGAGGCCGGTGTTGTTTGGCGAGTGATTCTCCGGCGCGCCCGGCTTGAAAGTAGCCACCACTTTGTTGTTTTCAAAATCATAAACCGGGTACGGCTCGTTTGGGCCAATGAAAAGTGGCCAGCCGAAATTGCCCGCCTTGGAAGCGGCGTTGATCTCGTCGTACCCGAGCGGATTAATTTTCAGCTCCGGAAACACATTCGGCCCCACATCGCCAAAGTAGAGAGTGCCATCGGTATCATCCACCGTCATGCGGAACGGATTACGCACACCCATCGCATAAATTTCCGGCCGGCCCTGTTTCGCATCGGAAAACAGGTTACCTTTCGGGATCGCGTACCCGCCCTCGTCCTTCGGCTGGATACGCAGAATCTTG
>WTHG01000322.1 GCA_011523245.1 Verrucomicrobiales bacterium
AGATGGACTAATGCATTATCCGTGGGAGTAAGATTTTTTTGACCCGATACTAAGAACGGTTGGTAGCAATAATGAAAAAGTAAAACCCCGGCCAACAAGCAGATCGGCCGAGGTTGATTAAGTTTTTTTAGAAATTGAAACTTACTAAAATTCATAAAACAGGCCATAGTGCCAGTATTGGCCCTCGTAATTTCCTAGGTCATGTCCCCAAGGTTTCACATCATGATGTTTAATTTCTTTCCAACCCAAATCCAGCCCAAGTCGGTCACTAAATTTGACTGTAAGCCCAATGCCGTAACCATAATTAAAACCGAATTCATCATCAGATTCTGATCCAGAGTAAGTAGTTCCATCAACGGTTACTGATCCAGCAATGTCGTATTGACGATATCCCACGCCAAGATTTGGGCCTGCGTACAAACTAATCTTATCAGTCAGATTGTATCCTAAAGAAGGGTGAAATGTTAAACTGAGAACATCAGCTTCAACATTTCCACTCCCGCTTACGGAAAGCCCGTTAATTGTAGCACTACCAGAAGCTGAATATTCCTCGGAAGTCCACGATAGTGCACCTCCTAGGTTAATGAATCCTTTCCCGTCTGAAATCGGCTTTTTTGCCAAAAAAGAATTCGTAACCACTCTGATCCCATCCTTTGTAGTCACCAGTACCTTCAGTATCTAAATATGATGCTTTAAAGTACTGTTGGGCTTCAGAAGAATGAAAAGGTGTAAAAGAAGCTATAATAACAAGTGCAATTCGAAACATGTGGGTGTTTTAACATAATATAAATCCTAAGCAATAAGAAATATAAAAAACTACTCCCATTCGATCGTGCCGGGCGGCTTACTGGTGATGTCGTAGACGACGCGGTTGACGCCGTCGACTTCATTGATGATGCGGCTGGAGATGGTTTCCAACAGGGCGGGCGGCAGCTTGACCCAGTCGGCAGTCATGCCGTCCTTGCTCTCCACAATGCGCACGGCAATGGTATATTCGTAGGTGCGTTCATCGCCCATGACGCCGACGCTCTTCACGGGGAGCAATACGGCGAAGCTTTGCCAGACCTTGTAGTACCAGTCGCTGTCTTTCATGGACTCGACCACGATGCGGTCGGCATTGCGAAGTATATCCAACCGGCTTTCGGTGAGGTCGCCCAGCAGGCGGACGGCCAAGCCAGGGCCAGGGAAGGGTTGCCGCCAGACGACTTCCTTGGGTAGACCCAACGCCGTGCCGAGTGCGCGGACTTCATCTTTGAACAGGCAGCGCAACGGCTCGACGAGCTTGAATTTCATGTCCTTGGGTAGGCCGCCGACATTGTGGTGGCTCTTGATCAAGGCGGCAGGATTGCCAGCTATGGGCACAGACTCAATGACGTCCGGATACAATGTGCCTTGCGCAAGGAACTTCGCTTTGCCGACCTTGCGGGTGGCTTTTTGGAACACATCAATGAAGGTATTGCCAATGATCTTGCGCTTGGTCTCTGGATCTGTGACGCCCTTGAGTTTTTTTAGGAACAGCTTGGCGGTGTCCTCGTAGAGGAAATTGCATTTGAAGTTGTTTTTGAACAGTGTCTTCACTGCCTCGGCTTCGTTGGCACGCAGTACGCCGTTGTTCACGAAGATGCAGGTAAGCTGTTTGCCGATGGCTTTGTGGATGAGGGCGGCAGCCACACTGGAATCCACGCCGCCTGAGAGGCCGAGGATCACGTGTTCCTTACCGACCTGCGCGCGGATGTCCTCCACGGCCTGATCAATGTAGCTGCGCATAGTCCACTTGCGGCCGCAGCCGCAAATCTTGTGGACGAAATTGCCGAGGATGGTTTTTCCTTTGGGCGTGTGGACGACCTCGGGATGAAATTGCAGTCCGAAGAATTTGCGCTTCCGATTTTCCACTGCGGCATACGGAGAATTTTCCGTAACCGCCACGGTCTTGAACCCTTGGGGTAGTTTCGTGAGTTTATCTCCGTGAGAATTCCATACCTGCAGGCTCTTGGGTAGCTTACCAAAGAGCGCGCAGCGGCCGTCTTTCACTGTGAGCGTACCTTTACCGTACTCGCGTTTGAGACCGCGCTCGACTTTGCCTCCGAGAAATTTCGCCATCACTTGAAGGCCGAAACAAATGCCAAGGACTGGCACGCCCAGGTTGAACACCTCCTCGTCTGGCAGCGGTGCCTTACGACTGTAAACGCTTTTGGGTCCGCCGGAGAGAATGATGCCCATGGGTGCCATGGCGGCGATCTCTTCCGCGGGCGTGTCGTAAGGCAGGATGGTCGAGTACACCTTGCACTCGCGAATGCGGCGCGCAATTACCTGCGTGTATTGCGAACCAAAATCAAGGATGACAATTTGCTCCTGCATGTCGGGGAAAATAAGACACTGCCGTGCGGGCGTTTGAAAACCAGTAAAAATTTATTCCCAATGAAGTGGCGTTGACTTGGTTCCGCTGGAAGCCTAGGTTGGCGCCACCCCATGCATGAGGATATTGAGAAACTGCTGGTTCTGCAGGAAAGAGACCGCTCCATTGCCCACGCCGAGCATGAGATTGCCGGTTTAGAGCACGAACGAGTAGAGGTAAAC
>WTHG01000365.1 GCA_011523245.1 Verrucomicrobiales bacterium
CCCATGCGACCGGGGGTAACGGTGGCGCTGTTGGGCAGGGTCTTGATTTGATCGGCGTATTTTGCAGCGCGCTCGTCCATGTAATCGAGCCCGTTCAGGGCCAGCATGGCGGTGAAGATATCGTTCTTCGAACCGTCACCGTATTGGATCAGCGTTTCCGTGGCCAACGCCACGTCCTTGCCCTTGCCATAGCGTCCAAGGGCCTCGGCGGCCGTGCAGGCGACGGCGGTGGATTTGTCCCCTAACGCCTTGCGCAATGCGCCCTGCCCTTGGGCCACAGCCTTTTCTCCTCGCATGAGCAGCCCCATGGCCGCCCAGTAGCGTACGGCGCTGTCTTGATGGCTGAGTAATTTAATCAGCGCCGGGGTATCCTCGAGCTTGAGACTGGAGGCTTGTTCGGCGGCGGCCATGATAGATTCCATAGCGTAGAGCTTGGGATTATGGCCCATGTCGTACGGGGCGCGATCGCCGGCGCGGCTATGGATTTCGCCTTCGGGCAAAAAGCCGGTGTCCCGAATGGCCACGGCCTTGGCCTGTTGCGCGGTGCGCAGGCGTTGGAGAATGGCGGCGTGTTCCTTGGACCCGGCGAGGTTGTTTACCTCATCGGGATCGGCCTCCAGATCATACAATTCCTCGGCCGGTTTGGTTTCCCAAAAACGCCCCTGGGCGGTGTTGAGTTTGCCGGCGTGATACAGGTCATGCCAGGTGCGTGTGGTGGGCGTGGCGAACATGTAGCTGATGTATTGGCCGTAAATTTTATGCGGCATGTAATTGCGGATGTAGATGTAGCGTTTGTCGCGCACCACGCGCACCATGTCGTACCGCTCATCCATGCGACCGCGAAAGCCGTAGTTAAAGGGCTGTTCCGGCGCGGCGTGTTTGCCCATGAACGCATGGCCCTGCATGTGCTTGGGAGGCTTCTGGCCGGTGAGGCTCAAGAGCGTGGGGGCAAAATCAATGAAGCCCACCAACCGGTCGCTTTTGCCTCCAGATTTATAATCAGCCGGGGCTAGGTGTTTCCACTTCTCAGGTACATACAGAATGAGCGGCACGTTGAGGCCGCTGTTGTACGGCCACCGTTTGCTGCGCGGCATACCGGAGCCGTGGTCGCCGTAGTAAAAGATGATCGTGTCTTCCGCCAAACCGGCCTCGGCCAGCTCCTTGAGATTCGCTCCAGCGCGTTCGTCCATCATGGTGATGCGATCATAGTACTGCGCCCAATCCTTTCGCACTTCGGATGTGTCCGGATGATACGCCGGCACGCGGACTTTTTTTGGATCATGAATGTTGAATTTCGGATCAATCTTGTTCCGAATCTGACTCTCGTGACTGATGGTGTGGTTGAAGATCGCGAAAAACGGCTGACCCTTTTCGCGGTTTTTCCAGTGCGCCTGACGACTGCTCTCGTTCCACACCTCACCTTCCTTGCCGAGATTATAGTCTTCCTTGGAATTATTCGTGCAATAATACCCGGCCTGTCGCAGATAAACGGGATACATTTTGAACCGAGACGGCAGGCGGGTGTTGCTGCGCATGTGCTCGGCGCCCGTGCCCGGCGGATACAGTCCGCTGATCAAGGTAGTCCGTGCCGGCGCACACACCGGCGCGGTGGACCAGCAGTTCAGATAAAGCATCCCCTTCGCCGCCAACGCATCCAAGTTGGGTGAATTGGAATACTGATCGCCATAGCAACCCAGTTGCGGTCCGTTATCTTCAGAGGTAATCCAGAGAATATTCGGCAGCTTCTGCTCCGCCACAGCGCCAAACGCCACGACCAAGCCCAACAGAAATACGCGTATCATTTTCATGAAAGGAATCCGCGCGCACTGTGCCGAAAGCCGGCTCTCTTGGCAATCCCGCTAATCCTGCGCCGGGCGCGACGGATTGCCCCAGTGGGCATCGGGATCTCGACCGCTGAGGAGTACGCCCTTGGCATTCCAGCCTTGGGCGGCACGAACGTAGGCCGGCGCATAGCGCAGGGTAAGACCGCAGCGGCGGCGGTCGGAGGTGTTGGCGTTTGAGCCGTGCAAAAGCAGGTCGCTGTGAATGGATACTTCGCCGGCGCGCAGACAATCATCAACCGGCGTGCCGTATTGCTCGGCGTTCTCGACCGTTTGATTGAGCACGTTGTGCTCTTCCGGCGTGCTTTCGCGCCAGGTGAGATGGCCGTGATGATGCGAGCCGGCAAGGAACCGCATGCAGGCGTTTTCCGCATCGGCATCATCAATGGCCAGCCAAACCGTCACAGTGCGGCTGGGCGTGAGTGGCCAGTAGCTGGCGTCCTGATGCCACGCCACCGCCTTGCCGTCCCCGGGCATTTTACAAAAGAAATGCGAGCCCCAGCCAATGACATCTTCACCGATCAGATCCTTGACGGCGGCAACAATGCGGGAGTCGGACAGAATATCATGCACACGACCGTGCTCCAGATGCGCGGAGCTAATGCTGTAGCTGTTGCCGCCGGCGGCCAGAGTGCGTGCCAAAAGGTCATCGAAGTACGCGCGCAGTTCGGTGATTTCCGAGTTATTGAAAATCGGTACGGGCGCGATGTAGCCCTGCTCGTTGAAGTGCGCG
>WTHG01000219.1 GCA_011523245.1 Verrucomicrobiales bacterium
ATATCGTCCACATGCTTGGCCAGCTCCGGCACCGCATCGCTCATCCAAGCGCCGGTTTGGCCGTGCTGTTTGAAATCGTGCGGCGTGCCCATCAGCTTCGGCACGCCCGAGGTAAAGGCAAACCGCCGGCCTTTCAGATATTCATCCGGACAATTCTCGCCTTCCCGCTTCTGCAGCTGCGGCTTGTAATCGAACATGTCCAACACTGGCGGTGACCCGGTCATGTGCAGGTAAATGACACTCTTGGCCTTGGGCGCGAAATGCGGGCGGCGTGGTTTGAGCGGTTGCGTGGGATCAAACGCCACATCGGCCGAGGCCGTTTGCGCGCCGCCTATCATCGAGGCCAGCGCCGCCGCGCCCAGACCCATTCCCGCCTCGCCGAGAAACTGCCGGCGCGTGCGATGTAAAAGCTGTTCGTGTTTCAGGTTCATTGTCTGTTTAAAATAATTATCGTTTCATGAACATTTCGTCTAAATTCAAAAGAACATTACCGACAATGGTCCAGGCGGCGAGTTTCTCCGCGTTCATTCCATCGGGCAAAGGGCCGAGGGGGTCAGTAGCCATCAGTTTGGCGGCCGCGGGGTCTTTTTTGTAGTCCGCGTGCAATTCGTTATAGAGCTTTACGAGGCGCGACACCTCGATTTCCCGGGGCTCGCGCGACAGGCACAAATGGAGGCCGTAGGCCACGCGTTCGGCCGGCGTCGTGCCGCCTTCCTTTACCATCCTACGGGCCAGCGCCTGCGAAGCCTCCACGTACACGGGATCATTCATCGTCACCAACGCCTGCAGGGGCGTATTGGTCGGCACACGGCGGACAGTGCAGACGTTGCGGTTGGGGGCATCAAAGGCGGCCATGGAGGGGTACGGGTTGGTGCGACGCCAGTGGGTGTAGATGCCGCGGCGATACTTGTCCTCACCGGCGCTGGTCTTCCAATCCATGCCCGGGCCGAACGCGGCTTTCACCCCGAAGCTTGGCTGATAAGGCTTCACCGGCACGCCGTACATTTTATTGCTGAGCAGGCCGCTGACGGACATCGCCTGGTCGCGGATCATTTCGGCGGTGAGTCGCAGGCGCGGGCCGCGTGCATAGAAGCGGTTGGCGGGATCGTTTTCCAAATGAGCGGCGGTGGAACGGGAGTCCTGTCGATAGGCGGCACTGGTGACGAGCAACTTGAGAAACCCTTTGGTGTCCCACTTCATTCGCACCAACTCGGTGGCCAGCCAATCGAGCAACGCCGGGTGCGTGGGCAGTTCGCCCTGCGAGCCGAACTCTTCGCTGGTACGCACGAGGCCGGTGCCGAAGATGGATTCCCAATGACGATTAGCGATGACGCGCGCGGTAAGCGGATTGCGTTCATCGAGGATCCACTCGGCCAATTGCAGGCGGTTGGGCTTCTCCGCAGTCGGAACGCCAAACACCGTCGGCACACCCTCGTACACGCGCTTGTCTTTCTGCTGATAGTTACCGCGCAACTGAATGTGCGTCTCGCGGCCCTTAGCCATCTCGCGCATCACCGGCACGGTCGTCGTGCCTTTCATGCCGGCGAGCTGTTTCCGGGCGGCGTCCAGCTCCTTGGCCTTGGCAACGGTCTTGGGATTGTTCGCCGCAAAATAATCCTTCAGCCGCTTCACCTGCGGCGCACTACGCTGGTCTACCGGCGTGCTCAAAATGCCGTGCACATCCTTGGGCAGCGCCGCCTCCAGTTTGGGCAACGCACCAGCCACGATGGAGATGATGACCTCTTCATCCTTGAGATCCTTCACCGTGACCTCGACCACGTCGCCCTCGGCCGCAGCGGTGGCCGCCTTGAATCGCAGCAGGCCGGTGTCGCGCGTGTTGGGCACGGGCACAAACGGCAGCAGCCGCGCGCCGTCCAGCGCGTAGTCGACATTCTTGGGGAACACCTTGTTGGATTCCTCATTCCAAACCACCTTGCGATTGGCGTCCAGCACCTCCACGCGATGCACCTTGAGGCGCTCCGCCAAGCCGGAGCCAGTACGGTTCCAGAGGGCGAGTTTCTCGATGGGCTGCTCGCTGCCGAGATCCACCTCCCACCATGGGTTGTCCTCCTGCGCGGTATGCGTCACGGTTTTCTTGGCAAAATCGCCGCTGGTGTTGCCATCATTGCCGTACTTCGCCGGGCCGCCAAAATCTGTGCTGCTTTGGGTCGCCTTGCCTTTGGGTGCGATGTTGGCGCCGTTGCTGAACACCTGTACCTCGGCCAAGTGCAAAAACACGCCCTTGCCCACGTTGGTGACGCGCACAAAACGCCCTTTCAAATCCTTTTCACCCTGCGGCCGCAGCTTGATCGTGACGCGCTCGGGATCCACGTCGGCCACTTGCAGTTGATCGAATTTCCCCGGCGGAACGCGCACCGTCAGCACGTTTTTTGAGCGATCGATCTTCAGCCGCTTTACCGGTACATGCTTTTCGAATTGCTTGGCCCACGGCTCCAGCCCGTCCAGCGCCGTCGCCTTCAGGTGATTCAACTCCTTCTCCAGCGCGGTCACCTTCAACTCGGTGGCCGTCCGTTGTTTTTTCTGCTCATCTGTAAACAGGCTGACGAACGGCGCCTCGTTGCGTTTGTCGCTGTCCTCGGTGTTGTTGAAAATGGCGAAGAGTTGAAAATACTCCTCCTGACTCAAAGGATCATACTTGTGATCGTGGCATTGCGCGCAGGCCATCGTGGTGCCCATCCAAACCTGCATGGTGGTGTTCACGCGATCGACCACCGCCACATTGCGAAACTCCTCATCGGCCGTGCCGCCCTCGTTGTTCGTCTGCGTGTTACGATGAAACGCAGTGGCGATCAGCTGATCATTGGTCGGCTGATCAAGCAGATCGCCCGCCAATTGTTCGCGCGTGAATTGATCAAACGGCATATTGCTGTTAAGCGCGCGGATCACCCAATCACGATAACCCCAAATCGTGCGCGGCTGATCATCGGCATACCCGGTACTATCCGCGTACCGCGCCAGGTCCAGCCATTGTCGCGCCCAATGCTCGCCATACGCCGTCTTGGCCAGCAGGCGGTCGACCAGTTTCCCGTAAGCTTCCGGCGACTTATCCGCGACAAACGCCTTCACCTCTTCCGGTGTCGGCGGCAATCCCGTGAGATCCAGACTCACGCGGCGAATGAGTGCATGCTTGTCCGCCTCTGGCGAAGGTACCCAGCCGCGCTGTTCCAATTGCGCGAGAATGAAGCGGTCCACATCATTGCGTCCCCACTTCGCATCCTTCACCGGCGGCAACGCCTCGCGCTTCGGCTTCACATACGCCCAATGCGGCTCGTACTCCGCCCCCTCGGCAATCCACTGCTTGAGGATCGCCTTTTGAGCAACGGTCAATGAAAGCTTAGATTCCATCGGCGGCATCACCTCATCGGCGTCCTCCGCAAAAATCCGGTACACCAATTCGCTGTCCTCTACATCGCCCGGCTTGATGGCAAACGACCCGTTTTTCGTCTCGGCAACCGCCGCCTCGCGCACATCCAGCCGCAGCTTCGCCTTCCGCGCCGCCGCATCGGGCCCATGGCAGGTGTAGCAATTCTCCGAGAGAATCGCGCGCACATCGCGATTAAATGAAATCTTCTTCGGCGCCGCCTCCAAGACCGCCGTGAACAAACCCAAGCTCAAAAAAATCCGCCAAGTTTTCATGCGAAAAAATGATCATGCCCCCCGCCAGAGGGCGTGTAAAGATTGGATGAGATTGGGCGAAAAAGATTCATGCCAAAATCGGTTTCACCACTTTTCCATGTACATCAGTGAGGCGATATCGCCGACCCTGAAACTTGTAGGTAAACCGCTCGTGATCGATGCCGAGCAGGTGCAGCAGGGTGGCCTGAAAATCATGGACATGCACGCGGTCCTGCACGGCGTTGATGCCGAGATCGTCACTGGCACCATAGGTCATGCCGGGTTTCACGCCGCCCCCGGCCATCCACGTGGTGAAGGCGTACGGATGATGATCGCGACCCCATTGCTTGCGGTTGCGGATGTCGCCCTGAATGAAGGGTGTACGGCCAAACTCACCCCCCCAGATCACCAGCGTATCTTCCAGCAACCCGCGTTGCTTGAGATCGGCGATCAGGCCGGCGCTGGGCTGATCGGTGTCGCGACATTGGTTGTATAGCTCGGTGGTCACGCTGCGGTGTTGGTCCCACCCCGCATGCATCACCTGCACAAACCGCGTACCGCGTTCGATCAACCGACGGGCCATCAGGCAGTTGTAGGCGAAGGTGCCGCGTTCATTAACCGATGGCCCGTACAGATCGAGGACATTCTTCGGTTCGGATTTCAGGTCGGTCAACTCCGGTACACTCGTCTGCATGCGATACGCCATCTCGTATTGCGCAATGCGTGTGAGAATTTCCGGGTCACCAAACTCTGCATGACGCATGCGGTTGAGTTTACCCAGATCATCAAGCATCCCGCGACGCTCTTGGCCGGTGATGCCGTTGGGGTTTTGCAAATACAATACCGGATCGCCGCCCGCACGAAATTTTACACCCTGAAAGCGCGAGGGCAGAAACCCGCTACCCCAGTAAAAATCATAGAAAATCTGACCGCAGGTCGTCCCCTTGCTAACGCTGGTCATCACCACAAACGACGGCAGGCTGTCCGTGTCGCTACCCAGCCCATAGCTAAGCCACGCGCCCATCGTCGGCCGGCCGGGCATTTCCGCGCCGGACAGGAAAAATGAAATCGCCGGCGCATGGTTCACCTGCTCGGTATGCATGCTCTTGATGAAACAAATATCATCGGCCGCCTTGGCTACGTGCGGCATAAAATTGCTGACCCACGCGCCGCTTTGCCCGTGCTGCTTAAAGGGTTCCACCGGCCCAAGCATCAGCTTGCCCTGCGGGTTGCCCGTCATGGTGCTGAACCGTTTGCCCTCCACAAAATCCTGAGGCACAGGCTTGCCATGCAGCTGCTCCTGCAACGGTTTGTAGTCATACAAATCCGTGTGCGTAGGTGCGCCGTTCATGAAGAGGTAAATTACCCGTTTCGCCTTGGGCGCATAATGCGGCAATGATCCCAGCCCGCCAAAGGCCCCGCCGGTTTGCCCCGCCAGCCCGTCCTGCTGCAACAGATTCCCCAACGCCGCCGCACCAATGCCTGTCGCCGACCGCCCGAAAAACTGGCGGCGATTGATCATGAGTTGGGATTCGGTAATGGGGTTCATGTCACTCACGCGTAATCACTTCATCAAGGTTGAGTACCAAATTGCAGAGCACTGTATACGCGGCGTGTTCGGTAGCCGGCAGCTTTTCGTCGCGAGCGTGTTCGCCGACTTTAAGTAAAGCCTGCGTGGCTTCCGGATTGGCGGTGTACGTCTTGCGCAGTTGCTGCACGCGTTGTTGCAAGACAGTCGCCTCGGCCTTGCTGGGAGGCCGGGTGGTGGCGAGGCGGAAGGCGTAGGCCGTACGGGCCGCGTCATCCGCGCCGCCTTCCTTGAGCACGCGCTCGGCCATGGCGCGGGCGGCCTCGACATAGGCAACGTCGTTCAGAGTAATGAGTGCGTGCAACGGCGTGTTGGTCCGCGCGCGGCGCACTTCGCAGGTTTGGCGTTTGGCTTCATCGAAGAACATCGTCGGGCCCACGATGCGCCGCCAAAAGGTGTAGAGACTGCGCCGGTACAGTGCTTCGCCCTTATCCTGTGAGTAGCGCTTTTTACCAAATGTACTCTCAGCCCAAACACCCTGTGGTTGATACGGCTTCACCGGCGGACCGCCCTGCTTGTCGACCAACAAGCCGCTCACGGCCAGCGCCTGATCGCGGATCATCCACGACGGCAGTCGATACCGCGTCATGCGCGCCAGCAGACGGTTCTCCGGATCGCGCTCATGCAACGCGGGCGTCACTGCAGAGCTTTGGCGATACGTGGCGCTCAACACAATTCGCCGGTGTAGTGCCTTCACGTTCCAGCCGTTCGAAACAAATTCCTGCGCCAGCCAGTCCAGTAAATCCGGATGACTCGGCCGCTCACTTTGCACGCCGAAATCTTCCGTGGTCTTTACCAGACCCGTGCCGAAGAACTGCTGCCAGATGCGGTTTACGGTCACGCGCGCAGTCAACGGATGTTTCGGATCCACCAGCCACACGGCCAAGCCCAGCCGGTTACGAGGCGCACTCTCGGGAAACGCCGGCAAGCACGCGGGCGTGCCACTGGTCACCACAATGTCAGTCGGCTTATTGTAAACGCCGCGGGTGAGCACGCGCGTCTCCCGCTTGGTGCCGTCGCGCATCACCATCACTTTCGGGAAACCGCGGCGCATGTCGTCGATGCGCTTTTTCGCGGCGTCCGACTCCGTCTGCAACTTGCGCAACTCGGGATCGTTCAAACTATACGCCTGCGCGATGGTCTGCTTCATGGCCGCCGTGCGCTTGGCCGGCTCGGCCTTCAACGCTGCCAGCAGTTCACCCGATCCAAAGCCTGGCTCGGCGGCATCGGAAACCGACACGCGAAACCTCCCCAACACGTGTTGCTTGGCGCTGTGGTTGAACTTCAGCAGCACCACCAGCTTCGTATCCGCCGCCAGTTTGACCGGCTCGGCCAGCGTGAACACCGCGGTCTGGGCCTGCTTCACGCCCTGTTGCCCCGGCCACACGCCCCAGCCGCTACCGGCGTTGCCGTCAATCGCCTGTTTCACATCAAGGCCGCTCTGGTTAAACGTTGATTTGGCGCCGCTCAACTTCAGTTCCTTCGGCTCCAGCCCGGCACCCTCGAGCATTACCTTAAAATCCGTCAGCACAAAGTTGCCGCCTTTCACGCGGCTTAACCCGCCCGCCGGCAGGCTCGCGTGCTGCAACGCCTCCAGCCGAACGTGGCGGAACGGTTTCACGCCCGCGGCCATCTGCACCGCGTACTCATCGCGGTCCGGCAGCTTGCCCTTGGCCAACACCGATTGATCCGGCAACAACTCCAGCGTCTGCTGCTGTGCGCGCGCGGCGATGGGTTTCAGCGGCGCCCACGCCGAGGCTGAGCCACGCTTCAACTGCTCCGCTTCCCATGCCGCCTGTCCTTTGGCCAGCACCGCGCGGCGGGCCGCGATAGATTTGGTATGAGCAGCAATCTTTTGCTCGAGGTCAGCAATCTCCTTTTTCTGTTCCGGCGTGCCCACCTGAATGTTTGGCGCCATGGCCGGATCGCCACCACCGCCGTTCACCGGGGTTTGGTTGAAGAAAGAATACAGGCTGTAGTAATCCCGTTGGCTAATTGGATCGAACTTATGATCATGGCAGCGGCAGCAATTAAAGGTCAGCCCCATCCACACCGTGCCGACCGTTTCTGTCTGATCAAATACATATTCCACGCGGTTCTCCGCCGCGATGCGGCCACCTTCGCCGTTGATCATGTGGTTACGATTGAAGCCCGTCGCCAGCACCTGCTCCTCCGTTGCGTTTGGCAGCAGATCACCGGCGATCTGTTCCACGGTAAAATCGTTATACGGCTGATTGGCATTAAACGCGCGTACCACCCAGTCGCGCCATGGCCACATGGTGCGTTCGCGGTCGCCCTGATAACCGTTGCTGTCCGCATAGCGCGCCGCCTCCAGCCAATCCCACGCCATCCGCTCGCCATAACGCGGCGAGGCCAACAACCGGTCGACCACCTTCTCGAATGCCTTGGGCGTTTGATCCTTCTGAAAGGCATCCACCTCTGCCAAGGTCGGTGGTAGGCCGGTTAAATCCAGCGTCACCCGCCGTAGCCAAGTGATACGGTCGGCCGCCTTGGAGGGCGGCAACCCTTCGCGCTCCAGCCGCGCCAGAATAAACGCGTCCAGCCCATCCCGCGGCCAGTCCTCCCACTGCACCTTGGGCAAGGCCACCGGCTTGGGAGATTCATACGCCCAGTGTTTGCCCCACTTGGCCCCGGCATCGATCCAGGCCTTAAGCGTAGCCTTTTGGGCCGCGGTGAGCTTGATCTTCGATTCCGGCGGCGGCATCAATTCGTCGGGGTCCGTTGAAAAAATGCGCGCGATCAATTCGCTCTCCGCGCTCTTGCCCGGCACGATCACCTCCTGCTTGGCATCCGCCTCCACATCCAGCCGCAGCTTGGCCTTGCGCGCGTTGGCATCCGGCCCGTGACAGGCAAAGCAGGTGTCCGAAAGAATCGGCAATACATCCCGGCTAAAATCCGGCGCGGCCAAAGCGGACAGCGGCAGCAGCAAAAACGTGATTAGCCAAACGCGCGACATCGCGATGAGTGTGGCGGACCGTCGGCGTTTGTCCAGTCGGGATGAATTCTCATGCAATGGCGCGGAGCCGTAGGGATTGAATAGGGAAGAGTTCCGCCTTGCCCCAGTTCAAAATCAACTCCGCGCCTCCGCGTCTCCGCGTGAGCTAGGAATGAACACCGCATGCGCCGGATTATACGCCAACGCCGGATTCACCAAGCGCGCATCGTGACGCAAAAAATGAAACGTCACCGCCCGACGCGGTAGGTCACTGCGATTGGCCTCCGACTGGTGCAGCGTGTTCCCGTGGTGAATAGACACTCCCCCGCGCGGCACCGGCGCCGGCGTCATCGGATATTTTTTGGCGACATCCGCCGGCACCTGCAGATTAAAAGGCTCCCCCTCCGGCGCCGTGTGCACCAGCACCGGTTCGCGATGGCTGCCAAGGCCATAGTGGAGGCAGCCATTTTCTTCCGTGGCCGCATCCAGCGCGATCCATGTGGTGAGCAGTGCCTCGGTGTCACTCGGCGCAAAATAAAAATTATCCTGATGCACCGGCTTCGGGCCGCCGACCTCCGGCGGTTTGCAAAACACCTGACTGAAAAACAAGGTCACCCCCTCACCGATCAATTGCTCCACCGCCTCCACCAACGCCGGGGCCATGGCCAAGGCCCGAAACGCCGCCCGATGAAACACCGGATCATCCAATTTACTAAACGAACTGGATGGATCACTGGGATCTTCCAGATACCATTCGCACTCTTCATCAGTGAGCGTAGCGCGAAATTCTGCATCCCACTGGGCCAAGTCTTCCAGCGCGCGGTCGATCTCTTCTGTGCTAAAGAGATCAGGTACAGTCAATTGTCCGTCACGCCCAAAGGCATCGAGTTGTTCGGCATCAAGCATCAGAGCGGTCACTATGGCATCAATGGCTCAGGCCGTCAGTCGCAAGGTGTAGATTTGTCCAGCCTATCACTCTTTACGTGATTTAGGGCAGCTACAAAAACTCATTGAGCTTGTAGTGGACGGGCTATGGGCGATTGCCTTAAATTAGCCGCATGAAAGCTGTGATGATTGGTTTGGCTCTATTCTTGGTGATGGGGTGCGGGAGATCAGATGCAAAAAAACTATCAGAAGAATTAGATGCTCGAAACAAAGCATGGGAAGCTGAGGTGGAAGCATTGTCAAATGCACGTCCGAATGAGCCAATCAAGCCGGAGCAGACTAAAGCCATAATTTCCGCAGGGACCAAGCTATGGGAATTTGAAATGGGATATCAGATTCGGTCCTCCCCCGCCATCGGCTCTGATGGCACGGTTTACGTCGGGTCAGTGGATAAAAAGCTCTATGCCATCAAGACCGATTCCAAAGGCCTCGCCAAAAGCCCGTGGCCGATGCGCGGGCAAAATCCCCAACACACCGGCCGCGCGCTCAAGAAGGAATAAAACCCAATCAACGCGCCGCCGCGACCGCTGCATCATACACAGCCTTTAGCGGTACGTCCGCTGACGCGGCAACCACTCGGCAGCTTTCATATTCCGGAGCCACCTGTACGATCTCGCCATTGAGTTTGCCGAGCTTTACGGTCACCTCTCCATGCGGGGTGTTGACGGCCTTGGTTTCACGCTGAAGTTTGCGGCGTTCAGTCAAGGTACGGCGCACACCAAAGGCGCTGGTCTCGCGCAGGATCATTTCACAAAACTGATCCGCATCGCCTTCGGCACACAGGACACTGAGCTGCACACCGGGCCGGTTCTTCTTCATCTGGATGGGGGTGTGCACCACGTCCAGTGCGCCGGCCTTTAAGGCGCGTTCCACAAAATCGCCCAGGACTTC
>WTHG01000435.1 GCA_011523245.1 Verrucomicrobiales bacterium
GCCCCCTCCGCGCCAAAGCCGGCCGAGGCACCCGTGATAAAAACCCATTTGTCCTTGAGAGAAGTTTTCATGCGTGGGGGTGTTGTACCCGCTGCGCTGGGCTTGGCCAATGTCTTTTCAATCATTGATGACCGGCATGTTTCAAATTGCCGAATGGGCACGACCGACTACACTCGTTGCATGCAACGGCTCCTAACTTTCCTTTGCTTTCTGGGCGCCCTGAGCGTTTCCACCCAAGCCGCCGAACGTCCCGTGGCCACGTATTCCATCGTGGCTTTTGATCCGGCCACGGGCGATCTCGGCATTGCGGTACAAAGTAAATTCTTTGGCGTCGGCTCCGTGGTGCCATGGGCCAAGGCTGGTGTGGGCGCGGTCGCCACCCAATCTTATGCCAACACCACCTACGGCCCGGAAGGCCTCAAGTTGATGGCCGCCGGCAAAGCGCCCGAGGCTGTCCTCAAACAACTCACCTCTGCCGACCCCGCGCGCGCCCTGCGACAGGTTGGGATGGTCGACGCCAAAGGCCGCGCCGCCAGTTTCTCCGGCGAACGCTGCAACGCCTGGGCCGGGCATCATGTGGGCGATCATTACGCCGCCCAAGGCAACCTGCTCGCCGGCGAAGCGGTGGTGAAGGACATGGCGGCGGCATTTGAAAAGGCCCGCAAGCAGCCGGACAGCCAACTGGCGGATTGGCTAATTGCCGCCGTCACCGCGGCTGAGGCCGCCGGCGGGGACAAGCGTGGCAAACAATCCGCCGCGCTCCTCGTTGTACGCGCCAAGGGCGGTTACGCCGGCCTCAACGATCGTTTCATCGATCTCCGCGTGGACGATCATAAAACTCCCATCCAGGAACTCGCCCGCCTCCTCGCTCTCCACAAAAAATTCTACGCCCGCGCTCATCGTAACAAGCCCGTGCGTCATCCGGCTAATTGATCTGTGATCATGTCTCCCTTCTCGGAAGGAGTTTGAAAGAGGGGCTTGTCGATGGTCCTCAACTTTCGAAATTCTGCTTCGGATTTTCTTCCAAAAAAATGGCGATGGCTTGCGTGAATAATTCGCCATACTCGTTGAGTTTCTTTTCGCCGACGCCGTGGAGGAGACCAAACTCGGTCAATGAGGTTGGATACTCGCGCGCCATGTGGCGCAAAGTCACATCGCCAAAGATAATATAAGGCGGAACGCCGCGTTCGGTGGCCAATTCACGGCGGAGTTCGCGTAACTGCTCGAAAAGCGTTTCGTCACAGGCCAGTTCGCCGGCGCGGGCCTTGCGCGGGCGCGGGCCTTTCTCGGGCTTGGCGGGGGCCGGCCGGGTCAGCTCCAGTGACGGCCGCTCGCGGTTGCGCAGCCATTGCAGGCCCTCGTCGGTCAGCTCCAGCACGCTCATTTGGCCGGGCGTTTGATGGGCGTAACCCAGGCGGACGAGTTCGCGGGCAATGACTTTCCATTCGTCGCGGCCAAACTCGGTACCGATGTTGTAGGTGCTGAGCTGCTCGTGATTCCAGCGCCGGATCTTTTCGGTATCCGCGCCGCACAACACATCGACGATGTGGTTGAGGCCGACACTGAACCCGCCGTGTTCGCGTACGCGGTAGATGCAGGCCAGCAGTTTGGTGGCCGCCTCGGTGCCGTCAAAGGTTTCCTTGGGCTCGAGACAGTTGTCGCAGGCGCCGCAATTTTCTTCTTTAAACGATTCGCTGAAATAATCGAGCAACACACGCCGGCGGCATTCGCGGCTCTCGGCGTAGTGCACCATTTGCTGGAGTAATTGTCGCGCCACGGCCTGCTCGTGTTCGTCATCTTTTTCCTCAATGAACCCGGTTTGCTTGGTGACATCGGCGGCGTTAAAGAGCAGCACGCAATCCGCGCTGAGCCCATCGCGCCCGGCCCGGCCGGTTTCCTGATAGTACCCCTCGAGGTTCTTCGGCAAATCCTGATGGATGACAAAGCGCACATCCGGTTTGTCGATGCCCATGCCAAAGGCGATGGTGGCGCAGATCACCTGCAGGTCATCGCGGATGAAGGCCTCCTGATTTCGGCTACGCGCGGCGGCGTCCATGCCCGCATGATACGGGGCGGCCTCGATGCCGTTTTCCTTGAGCCGCCCGGCCAGACGCTCGGTGCCGTTGCGGCTGCTGCAATAAATAATGCCGCTCTCGTTTTCGTGTTTGCGAATGACCTCCAGCACCTGCCGTAAGGCACTGCGCCGCGGCGTCACGCGATACTGCAGGTTGGGCCGGTTAAAACTGGCGATAAACTTCGCCGGTTCCTGAAGCCGAAGTTGGCTGACGATATCGGCGCGCACCCGCTCCGTGGCCGTGGCGGTGAGCGCCATCATCGGTATCTGGCCGAACCGATGCCGCAGATCGGCGAGCTGCCGATACTCGGGCCGAAAATCATGCCCCCATTCACTGATGCAATGCGCCTCGTCAATGGCGATGCACTGCGGCTTCCAGTTCTCCAGCATCTCCTGTGTGCCGCTGAGCATCAGGCGCTCCGGCGCGATGTAGAGCAGCTTGTACTCGCCGCGATGCAGTCCGCTGATGCGCCGGCGCGATTCCTCCGCATTGAG
>WTHG01000483.1 GCA_011523245.1 Verrucomicrobiales bacterium
CCCAAGCGCGTGATTTTCTTCATGCAGAACCAAGGATTCGATCCGGCGACGGCGATTCCGGCGGGCATTAAAGCCAGCGGTTCACTGGCCAAGGTGAAGTTGCCGGAGCCGATCGAGGCGCTGGAGCCGTACAAGGAACGGCTGCACATCATTAACGGGTTGCACGGTGTGCACACCAGCCCGTCGCATAGTGCGTTCTTTGGTGCGTTGGGCGGGTACCGCGGCAGCGACGGCGTGCCGCCGAGTGGGCCGACCATTGATTACACGCTGAGCAAGGCGTTGCCGGAGACATTGCTGCCGCATCTTTGCATCGGCATGGATTCGCTGGAGAACATGAAGGCCAAGCCGACCGTGGCAAATCTCTCGGCGAGTGGCGCGGGCCAGCCTATTTTCATGCACTCGAATCCCAACCACCTGTATCAGATGCTGTACGGCGGCATTTCGCAGGGGACGATTCGCAAGCGGCACGAGGCGCAGTCGAGCATGTTCGATCGCATTGAGCAACTGGCGGCCGCCAAAGGGGGTGCGTTGCCGGGCGCGGACAAGCAGCGTTACGGCCAGTATGTGCAGGGCTTTGGCGACATCAACGGCCTGCGCGAGCGGCTGGGCAAGGTGTCCAGTCATCTGCGTCGGTTTGCGCCGGAGGTGGACGACGCCTACGCGAACCCGGAATTTGAAACCGACTGGCATGATCGCCTGTTGGATCTCGGCATCTCGGCGCTCAAGTCGGGCATTACCAGTGTGCTTACCATCGGTTCTGGTCGCGGTGAGATTTTCGGCTCATGGAAGGGAGTCGGCGTGGAGCAGCAAGGCCATAACCTTGGTCACATGAAGCAGCCGAACAACCCGATCTGGATTAAGATCCGTCAGTACAACAGTCGCATGCTGGTGAAGTTGATGCAGGAACTCGAGAGTGTTCCCGAAGGTAGCGGCACGATGATGGACAACACGTTGATCGTGTACACCAGTAACAACGCCGATTACCAGCACACCTCCGGCAAGAATTGGCCCGTGATGTTGCTGGGCAATTATGACGGCGCGTTTAAGACCGGCTGCTTCACGCAACTGGACGGCAAGCGACCGCTTAATGCGTTGTACACCTCCATCCTGCGCGCGTCCGGCGTAGAGGTAGATCGCTACAACATGTCCGAGAAAATGGCGGCCAAGTTCGACTCGAGCACCGGCCCGCTCAAAGAAGTTTTGGCATGAACCCGCTGACCCGCTCCCTTGGCGCGGCGATGGTTGCCGTGCTTGGTGCGGCGGCTCAGGCTGCGGAAACCTACACGCCTGGCGAACCCGTACAGGGCGACTTCAAGACGTACGCGCGCGCGTTCCTCGAAAACAACTGTTTCGATTGTCACGACGCCGACACCACCAAGGGGGACCTCAACCTTGCCGAGCTGGGGCCGGTGGATGAGACGAACGCTGCCGTTTGGAAGTCCATCTGGGCGCAGGTGACGCTGCAGGAAATGCCGCCGAAGAAAAAGTCGGAGGTTGAGATCATTGATCGCCTGCGCTTTAGCGACTGGGTCGTTGCCGAGCTGCAACGCGTGATGAAAGACAAGGGCGGCTTTCAGGCCCACCTTGATCCGAACAAAGGCAACTTCGTCGCACACGATCTGCTTTTTGGCTCATTGCCCAAGGGCATTCGTCTGGTGCCGACCTCATCGCCTGCGCGCATTTGGCGCGTCACGCCGCAGGAACACATCACGCGACTCAACGAACTGATCAACACCGAGCCGGCGTACGATCCCGCCAAGCCCGGCCAGCGCACGCGCGGGGATGTGGTGCCCACCAATCACGGCGGCGAACTGAAACTCTACTTCGGCACCGACCGCATCATCCGTTGGGAAGGCGGCACGGTTGCCTATGCCACCGCCGTCAAGAGTGTGCCGGTCGTGCTCTCCTCCGCGCGCAAACATGGACTGGAGAATTACCCGAATTTTTACACCGTCAACAGCTCCGAAGCCACGCAGATCCTCGGTAAGGCGGAAGACATTCTGCGCTACATGGCCTACGGCCCGAAGAGTCTTATTGGATTCCCGGAACAAATCACAGACGACCCGAAGACTTACGACAAAATCAAGCCCAAGGGCGACATCCGCGGCACGCCGATTGCCATCGTGTACAACACCAAGATTGTTCGTCCCATGACACCGATCCACGCCCTGATGAAGGACGAAGGCGTCGACGACGAACGCTTGCGTGCGGCTGTGGATTTTATTTTTGAAGCGGTGACTTTCCGTCCCCCCACCGAAAAAGAGGCGGCTGATTACCTGCAGATTGTCAAAAACTCCATCGACAAGGTTGGCAAAAAAGACGGCGCGATCATGGGGCTATCCGCCATTTTTCTTGATCGCGATGCGCTCTTCCGCCCCGAGCTGGCGGCCGCCGGAAAGCCCGACCCACACGGGCGCGTGATGTTGCAGGATTGGGAACTCGGCCTCGCCGTCAACCACGCTCTCAGCTACATCCAGCCCGACGCCCAACTCCGCAAGGCCATCGCCGAGGGCCGCATGCGCACCCGCGAGGATGTGCGCCGCGAAGTCACCCGCATGCT
>WTHG01000124.1 GCA_011523245.1 Verrucomicrobiales bacterium
AGTTTGTAGAGCGGCACGCCGTCTTTCTTGACTGCGGAAACCATGGGTGGTTTCTGCTGGATATCTCCCTGAAAGGATTGGGCGGCAGCATTCAGTGCCTCGCAATCGAGGGTTGGCACGGCCGCGGTGGCGGTGATGTCTCCCTGAGCATCGTAGCTGTCGGTGGTTTTGCCGAACTCAATGTAGCCTTCATAGACCTTATGGTCGGCGGTGAGTTTCATGGAAAGCTTGGTGGCCCGGCCGAGGAGCAGGATCAAGAGGCCGGTGGCGGCGGGATCAAGGGTGCCACAATGGCCAACCTTTTGAAGGCCGTATTGGCCGCGGATAATATCCACAATGTCATGGGAGGTGGGGCCGGACGGCTTGTCGATGAGCAATGCACCGTGCAGATCCTTTTCCGGTTGGCGGGAGCGTTGGCGTGGCATTAGCGGGGCTGATTGATGGCAGAGAGCGCCTGTTTCACAGCGGTGAGCACGCGGCGTTGTACGGTGCTGGGTTTGCCTGGAACTCGGGCGCCAGCAGCGGATTGGTGCCCCCCGCCGCCAAAGGTGAGGGCAATATCCGAGGCGTTTACATCGGGTAATTTCGAACGCAGACTGATGCGGGTAATCTCCGGCTCAATTTCTTCAAACAGGCAGGCAATCTTCACGCCTTGAATGTCACGGATGTGGTCGATGAGTCCCTCGCTCTCGTCCGGCACGGCGCCTGCCTTTTTATAGTCCGCTTGGCGCAGCCAAAAGTAGGCGACCTGATTTTGCTGGGTGAGCTTGAAGCTATTGTACATGTGCTTCTGTAGTTTCACGCGGGATAAGGGATAGCTCTGATAAACCTCCTCGCAGATGCGTGCGAGATTAGCGCCACGATTCACCAGCTCGGCGGCGGTATGGTAAGTGGAGGGCTGCGTAGTGGGGTATTGGAAACTACCGGTATCGGTGCTGATGGCGGTAAAGAGACAATCAGCGATGGGCGCTGTAATCGGCCATTTGGCTTGCTTGAGAAGGCGGTAGATGAGTTCGCCGCTACTGGCGGATTTGGCATCGATCCAGTTGGTATCGCCGTAGCGTGTGTTGGAACCGTGATGGTCGATGTTGATGAGGGTGCCGCGTTTGCTGATGGAATCGCAAATAGCCCCCATCCGCTCGAAGTTGGCGCAGTCGACCACTACCACAGCATCAAAGGGCCACGGAGTGAGCGGGCCCGTAAGAATTTTGCTCGGATCGAGAAAGGCCAGTTTCTCGGGCACTTCGTCCTGGTTAAAGACGGTAACTTTTTTGCCGAGATTCTTTAGGGCATACGCCATGGCCAGCTCGCTGCCGATACAGTCGCCATCGGGCCGCATGTGGCCGGCAATCGCAATGGTGCGTGCGGCTTTCAGTTCACGGATAATTTGATCGATGATCTTGAGGCGGCGCTTCACGGGGTTTTGTCCTCCTCATTTTCCGCTTCCAATTCCTCAAGGATGGAGATGACGCGGTCGCCTTCCGCGATAGCATCGCTCAGCTCGAATTTGATGCGCGGGGTGTATTTTAAAACCACCTCGCGGCCGAGCATGTATTGGAAATGAGAACGGTCGCGTTCGAGTCGTTTGCTGGCGGCGTATTGCTGGCTTTCACTGCCGAGCACGCTGACGAAGATAGTGGCTGAATGCAGATCGTTGGCAACCCCCACATCGTTGACACTCACTAGCCCGCATTCCTCGGTGCTCAGTTCACGTCGGAGAATATCTCCCAGTGTGCGCTTGAGTAGTTCGCGAACGCGTTCATGACGAAGCGACGGCATGCGAGGGTGGGGCTACAGGGTGGCGGCCACTTGTTCGGTGGTGACGGATTCAATGAGATCGCCTTCCTGAAAATCATCATATCCATCTACTCGGATACCACAATCCATGCCGGAACGGACGACATCGACATTGTCCTTGAATCGTTTCAGGGTATGGATCGGGCCGGTAAAGAGCTCCTTGTCGCCGCGCATCACACGCACTTTCCCGCGCTTGATGTGTCCGTCGGTCACCATGCAACCGGCCACGGTGCCGCCCTTGCTGAGCGGGAAGAGCTGACGGATTTCGGCGGTGCCGGTCACCACGATTTTCTCGATAGGCTCCAGTAGGCCAGCCATGGCGTCTTTGACCTCATCGATCAGCTCGTAGATGATCTTGTACTGCTTGATCTGTACGCCATGTTGCTTGGCGGCGTCGGGTGCCGTTTTGTCCACGCGCGTGTGAAAGCCAAGGATGACCGCCTGCGAGCTGGCCGCCAAGTGCACATCGCTCTCGGTCACCGTGCCCACGGCGTTATGGATGACTTCGAGATCGACCTTGGCCGATTCGATTTTACTGAGGGATTCGCAGATGGCTTCGACGGAACCTTGGGTGTCGGCTTTGACGATGACCTTAAGCACCTTGGCGGTCGTGGCGTCGATTTGGTCGAAAAGGTTTTCGAGTGTCACGCCGGCAGCGCGGCCTTCGAGTTTTTCCTTGTGGGCGGCATCGCCGCGTTCTTCGGCAAGTTCGCGGGCAGCTTTTTCGTTATCGACGGAGTTAAATTCATCACCAGCTTCGGGG
>WTHG01000352.1 GCA_011523245.1 Verrucomicrobiales bacterium
GAATTAAAATAGCTGCCCCCACGACCAGAATCGCCATAATCAACAAGCCATCGACAATTCCAAACGCACGCTGCGAACTCAAGATCATGCTAACTAGTAACCCACGGGTTCTTCCTCTTCACTCTCTATTCTGGCATGTTCTCTGATGGAACAGACCGGCTTTTCATTGTAAGTTGAAAATTCGTAAGTTCCCCCGCCTGGACATTTGGGAATCCCTTCTTCAAACATTTGGGCCAACGCTTCATCAGAAACCTCTTCATCTCCACTCAATCGTTTTTTTAACAAATACGTTTCCATTGCCATTTTGATTTTATCTAGGTTCGCTTGACAAGCCGTTGCTTGAACATCTTTTCTCGCGTTTAAAAGATTCGGTATAGCGATTGCTGCCAGCAACCCGATAATCGCCACCACGACCATGATTTCCACCAATGTAAACCCACGTTGATTGTCTGATTGAATTTTCATATCCCCTTGCAAGTTTCCTAGCATATACGCCTCAACAGATCAACTCGTTACAGCAATCTCACATCCGGCACACAGGCCGGACAAGCTTCCACCCAGTGACTTTGCTTAACCTCAAGGAAGGGAGGCTTAGTTTTAAGCACTTCATCTGGATACTCCAAACCACTACGGGGGCAAAATCGACAGCCTTCTGGCGGATCGATTGGGGAAGGCACATCTCCTTCAAGAATCACCCGCTCAGGCTTATGAGTGGGATCAGGTACAGGAATAGCTGATATCAGCGCCTTGGTATAAGGGTGAATTGGGTTTGAATAAATCTCAGCCGCCGGCGCCAATTCTACAATGCGGCCCAGATACATTACCGCGATTCTATCACTGATATGCTTTACCACAGCAAGATCATGCGAAATGAAGAGATAACTCAAACCCATCTCACGCTGAAGTTCCATCAGCAAATTCAGCACCTGACTCTGAATTGAAACATCCAGTGCGCTCACCGGCTCATCACAAATTAGCAATTTCGGCTTTAATGCCAAAGCTCGCGCGATACCGATACGTTGCCGCTGCCCACCAGAGAATTCGAATGGAAAGCGGTTCAACGCGGATTTCGATAAGCCCACTTTGGTCAGCAATTCTAACACCCATTCCCGCCTCTCCTCGCGTGTTCCCATACCGTGAATCACAAACGGTTCCTCCACGATCGTTCCGATGGTATGTCGCGGATTTAGAGACTCATACGGATCCTGAAAAATCATTTGTATCTCACGCCGATAAGGTTTCAATTGACCTCGCGACATTGAGGCCAAATCAACCCCCTCAAAACGGATTAGCCCCCCAGTAGGTTCATACAGTCGTGCAATAGTTTTACCAAAAGTACTCTTTCCACATCCGCTCTCTCCAACCAATCCAAGGGTTTCTCCTTGCTCTATGGATAAACTCACACCGTCAACAGCCTTACATGAAGCCAATTCGCGTCGGAACACTCCGCCCTTAACCGGGAAATGCATTCGGAGGTCTTCTGTTTTCAAAATAGGTGTCGACGCTTCCATCATGTGCATACCGGGCAGGCTTCAACCCAATGACCGGATGAAATTTCCACAAAGTCCGGCCTTACTTCTAGATGATGTGGCTCATAATCCCTTTCACTTCGGGGGCAGAAACGGCAACCGGAGCCGAGTTCATTTAAGGCCGGAACCATGCCATCGATAGTGGTTAGCCGTGACTTTGGCGTCCCATTAAGTCGCGGAATTGAACTTAGCAAACCCTGCGTATAGGCATGACGAGGATTAGCAAATAACTCCTTAGCGTCACCCCGCTCCACCACACGCCCGGCGTACATCACGCATACCTCATCACAGGTTTCGGCAATCACGCCGAGATCGTGGGTAATGAGAATAATGGACATTCCCAGATCCTGCTGCAGTGATTTCATCAAATCCAAAATCTGGGCTTGAATGGTCACGTCAAGGGCTGTCGTCGGCTCATCGGCGATCACTAGTTCCGGACCACACGCTAGAGCAATGGCGATCACCACGCGCTGCCGCATACCTCCGGATAGTTGATGCGGATATTCGGTTACCCGTATTTCCGGAGACGGTATACCCACTTTGTCGAGCATCTCCACGGCACGTTCCCACGCCACATCAGGGTCGAGATCGTTGTGCTGAGTAAGCACTTCACAAATCTGTTTTCCGATGGAATGCACCGGGTTGAGGGCCGTCATGGGCTCCTGAAAAATCATACTGATGCGGTTACCACGAATGGAACGCATGTCATCGCGCGGCAAAGTTGCGAGGTTCATCCCATTAAACTGCACATTGCCCTGAAGAATCTTCCCCATCGGCTGCGGCAGCAACCGCATGATGCTCATGGCGGTAACACTCTTGCCACAACCGCTCTCCCCTACTATGCCTAGAGTGCCTCTGCGACGAACATCAAAGTCTCCTCCGGCCCCGGCGGTCAGCTGACCGGTATCGGTGCCGACTGCCGTGGTGAGGTTGCGCACCTCCATCACGTTATCTGATGTGGCGTTCGACACTTTAATCGAGCTTGTACATGTCGCACACCCGAATGGCGGCAGCCCCGGAAGC
>WTHG01000182.1 GCA_011523245.1 Verrucomicrobiales bacterium
CGGCGTGATTACCGCAAGCCTTGGGTATACCCAAAAGTTTAAATGATAAAAACTTCTCGCCCTTAATCACGGCGTTTTCGGCCGAATCCATCGGTTTAACTTGAAAAAATAATATGCTCCCTGGAATCAAACTATTCGATCTCACCGACCGCGTGGCAATCATTACCGGCGGCTCTAAGGGCCTCGGCGAGGCCATGGGTGCCGGGCTGGCCAGTGCCGGCGCCAACCTCATGCTCGTCAGCCGGAACGCCGAGGAGGCGCAGTCAACGGCCGCGCAAATTGCCGCCGATTACGACTGCAAAGCCATTGGGTTTGCCGCCGATGTCTCCCAGCAGTCCGACATGGAAGCCATGGCCGCCAAGTGTTTGGAGGAATTTGGCCGCATCGATATCCTGATCAACAGCGCCGGCATCAACATCCGCGGGCCAATCGATGAGGTGAGCTATGAGGAATTCGCCGAGGTGCAGCGCATCAATGTGGACGGCACCTGGCTGGCCTGTCGCGCCGTGTTGCCGCACATGAAAGAGAAACAGTACGGGCGCATCATCAACCTCGCCAGCGCGCTCGGACTTGTGGCCATTGCCAACCGCACGCCCTATTGCAGCAGCAAAGGCGGCGCCGTCATGCTCACCCGCTCGCTCGCCATGGAGCTGGCCGAGGAAGGCATCACCGTGAACGGCATTTGCCCCGGCCCGTTTCTTACACCGATGAATGTGCCCATTGCCGACACTGAGGAGGGCAAAAAATTTATCGTGGGGGCCACCGCACTGAAGCGTTGGGGAGACCTCAAGGAAATTCAGGGCGCGGCCATCTACCTCGCCAGCGACGCGGCCAGCTACACCACCGGCACCATGCTCAGCGTCGATGGCGGCTGGACGGCGCAGTAGCGTCCGCTTCCGCCTCCTGCTTGACATGGCGCAACACACGCAGGTGAATGCGGTGAATTAGGTGGTCGGACCAAACCTTCCAGTAACTCGCCGGCCACAGGTCGTTGTGATACCAAGTGGTACCATGCAGCCGCGTGCGGCCTCCCGGCAGACGTTCCAGCACGAACTCACCTTGGGTGGTTTGGAAATACCCTTCGAGATGCGGAGGGTGGACATCTGAATAAAATGTCCATTCCTGCATCGGTTCCGGCATCGCGGTGACATCAAACCGTAAATGACGCGGCTCATTCCAAATGGTGATGGGCTCCACAAATGCACCGGTGGAAAACACACAATGCCGTACGGCGCCCACCCCTTCGCCCTCGATCTCCGCTCGGAGAGGATAGGCCAAGCCGGTCTTAAAGATCCAATCTTCCACCGGCGGTAATTCACTGAAGGATACCACATGGCTCCATACCACTTCCGGCGGGGCATCCACTTCCACCATGGACGTCACGCTGTAAGGCACCGGCTTGGGATTCTCCATTTTTTCAAAACCCATCAGCAACAGGCAGGATAATAACAATACCGGTGGTACGCGGCTGGCGTGGTGGCTCGACTGGATGCCAAACCCCGCTAATGCGCCCAGACAGGATAATGGCACCGCAATCACCGACGCCATGATCAGGCAAATGATCCCCTCCATCGCCAGAAAAAACACGCACGCCCCAAACAGCGCGCAGGCAGACACTGCCACCGAGATACATTCCCAAAAGGTTCGTCGCTGATGCACCGCATGCAACAGCGTGGCAATTAATCCCAACATGAACGGGATACCCACAAACACCCCCCAACCATAGCTTTGCAGGTAATTGATCCCGATCGCCAAAATGGGTAGGCCCACCAGTACGGCAGCCCAGGCGGATAGAAAAAAACTCGCCCAACGATCGCGCGGTAAAGTGCGCTCTAACCAATGCGGCGGATGATCCACTTCATTCTCCGTCTGCCGCGGTGGCAGCACCGAAAGCACGACGAAAAACAACAGGTTGATAAACGGAATAAAAAACAGCCCTACCAAAAACAACGGGGCTCCGATAGAACGCAGCCGTTTCACTGTGAACAATACGCCGAGATAAACAAACGGCAACGCGGTGACCGCCAATGTCATCAGCAGATCCCGACGCCCATCTAGTGCCTCGTCCAGCCCCTCCATGCCCGGAATGAGATACCTGTAGGGCATCCATGATACCGAGAAAAAGTACCCGCTCAACAGCCTGTCTAGATTCCATTTGATTAGAAACAACGCCAACCCAACAACGATATAGAGGCCTCGTCCCAATTCTCCCCGCCAGCTGAGCACCTCTTTGATTGACTTCACATCCACTCCTCAACCTATGCCGAATAAAAACGTCTGAAAAGAAAATCATGTTCCGCAGATCACCTCAATTGCAGGGTTGAATAGGCGGCCATTTTCAGGCATCCAACTGCCGCCATGTCATCGTCTTTGCACAGCACCATTGGACTGATTGTCCTGTTGTTGGCTACGACTACCGGTCTGCTGTCCGCAGTAGATCGCACAGGCAAACAAATCTACCGTGCCCAATGTATCAATTGCCATGGAGAAGCCGGTCAAGGCTCCAAGAAATATGACGAACCGCTGACGGGCAATTGGTCACTCGCCAAACT
>WTHG01000093.1 GCA_011523245.1 Verrucomicrobiales bacterium
GCGTAGGAATATCCGCAGCCGTATCCGTCACCTCTTTACCAACAACGTTTGGAAGTGCGCTCATGCCCCCTCTCACCTCACGTGGGCGTTCATCGGTGTGCTCCATCACCACGTAGCGCACTTCATCACCAAATTTCTTTGATGAATCCATGATCACCTCCACCGCACGCTCAAGCCGCGTCTTCTCTCCTAGTGAAGCCCCCATGCTCGCCGAGCGATCTACAATAATTAAAATAACATCCGGCTTTCCGGAAATCATGCCTTTCAAAAAACCGCCCGCCTCAGGCCGACTAATCGCGAACACCAAAGCCATCACCGCCAGCATCCGAAAGAGCAACACCAGCCATTGGCGAACCTTTGCGTACTTAGTCGATTTGCGGTTGGCCATCCGCAGGAACATCATGGCCGCCCAAGGCAGCTTGCGGTGCCGCAGGCGGTTGAACAGGTGGATCAGGATTGGCAATAAACCAAGCAACAATCCCCAGAGCATCATGGGCTCCAGAAATGTCATCCGCGGCCTTTCGCCAATTGTTCACGCTCAACCAGGAAGTCGGCAATGATTTGATCGTAAGGCTGATCGGTCACCACGCGCCGGTAATCGGCGTTGTGCTTGTTACAACCTTCGTGAATTTTCACGAGATATTCCTGCACTGCCTCAAGGTATTGATCACGAATAATTTCCGGCTCGGCGAGCAACACATCACTACTTTCCATGTCCTGAAACCGAATCGGTCGATCGAGATCAAGATCCAGTTCCAGCGGGTCCAGCAAATGGAACAGTGCAAAGTCGTGTTTCTGGAAATGCAAATGCTCAAAACAATTAAGGAGTTCATCCACGTCGCAGAAGCAATCGGATATAATGATAACCATCGCCCGCTGGCGAATGCGCTCTGCAAATTGGTGCAGCTCCTTCACCAGCCCCGTTTCCCCCCGAGGCTCCGCACCCGCCAGTGTATCGAAAATATAGCGCAGGTGTAGCGGGTTCCTTCGGGGCGGAATGTCTCTAGCCACGCCGTCATCGAAAATTTCCAGCCCCACCGCATCGCCCTGATTTACCAACATGTAGGACAGAGTGGCGGCAATTTTACGTGCATAATCAAACTTCCGGGTGCCCTTCTGTCCAAAGGCCATACTTTTGGAGCAATCAATCACCACATAACAGCGCAGGTTGGTATCGGCTTCGAATTCACGAATGTAATACCGGTCCGTGCGTGCCAGCACCCGCCAATCAAGTAGACGCGGATCATCTCCGGCCACGTATTTGCGGTATTCAGCAAACTCCACACTGGAACCGCGGAAGGGACTTTTGTGGTGGCCGACGATATTACCAACCATCGGCTGACGCGCGCGCAGAAACTGGCCGGAAAGCCGTGATAACACGTCTCCATCCAAAATCTCGCTATACGCTGAATCGCTCAAATAATCCCCGCGTCCGGTTTACTGATCGGCAAGAGCCGCTTCCTTGTCGCGGATATTTTCCAGCAGCTTGGCAATGACAAACTGACTATCCACACCTTCGCTCTGAGCTTGGAAGTTGGTGAGGATCCGATGTGTGAGCACCGGTTGAGCCACAGCCTCCACATCTTCCCAGCCAACCACATAACGGCCATTGAGCACAGCATTAGCCTTGGCTCCGCGGATGAGATACTGAATCGCACGTGGTCCGGATCCCCAAGTCACCCACTTTTTAACCCATTCCGGAGCATCGTCTGTCTTCGGCCGAGTCATCCGTACCATTTCAACCACGTCGTCATACACGTGGTCCGGCACGGGCACGCGCTCGACCAAGCTTTGGTAACGTTGCAAAGCCTCCCCATCAATCACCTCTTCGAGTTGCGCTGCGTTAGTCCCAGTGGTTTCCCGGGCAATGCGCCGTTCCTCTTCCACAGTTGGGTAATCAACCGTGATCAGAAACATAAAGCGGTCCAACTGCGCCTCTGGCAATGGATAGGTCCCCTCCTGTTCAATAGGGTTTTGCGTAGCCAACACAAAGAACGGCTGGGGAAGCGCGCGGTGCTCGCCTCCGGTGGTCACACGATGCTCTTGCATGGCCTCCAGTAACGCACTTTGCGTCTTGGGCGGCGTCCGGTTAATTTCATCTGCCAAAATGATGTTGGCGAAGATCGGGCCTTTTACAAACTCAAACTGCCTTCGCCCAGCCTCACCATCCTGCAGAATCTCCGTGCCCGTAATGTCACTAGGCATCAGGTCGGGGGTGAACTGGATCCGGTTGAAATCCAAGCTCATGATCTTGGAGAGCGAATTCACCATCAACGTTTTCGCCAAACCCGGCACCCCCATCAATAGACCGTGTCCGCGTGACAGGATGCACATCAACATTTCGTCCACCACGTTGTCCTGACCGATGATCACCTTGGCCAGTTCATCCTTCATTTTACCGTAGTGCCCGCGCAACTGATCGACAGCCACCTTGTCATCATCGGAAAGCCCGGACCCACCGTTCCCTGCGAGAGTGGAGGCATCAGAGGCTAACGGGGGTGAGCCGCCATCGCCACCCGGCGCGTCGGCGTCTAGAAGAATTTGATTTTTCATAAAAAGAGATCTCGTGGGGTCGTTTGACGGGAAAATTACCCAAACCCTCTCTCAAGGCAATGATTAAGAACTCACTGTCATGGATTTATGACAAACTTCACTGAACATTTTTCCATCGCCAAATATTGGATCTATAATTAGTTTGTATTCCCTTTTTTTTACGGAGCAAAACTTGGGATGACTCCGTCCAATGCACAACAAATCGGTCGAGAACTGTTACAGAAAACGAAATGAAAAAGCTCACAGCCTGTCTTGCCCTCGTCGGCATCACCCTCACCCTACTCTACGCCGTAGAACCTCCCGCTGCACCAAAGCTCTCCAAGGAAGACCACTGGAAAGCCTACGATGCCGCCCTGAAAAAAGGCCTACCCAAAACCGCCATCACCCATCTTGAGCCGATTATCGAGAAAACCCTCGCGGACAAGGATTACGACGAGGCCATCAAGGCCGTGGGCAAGAAAATCGCACTCGAAGGCACCATCCAAGGGAACAAAGCTCAGGAAAAGATTCGCCGCATGGAGGCCGAGATCAAGAAGGCCCCGGCCGAGATGAAACCGGTCATGACCGCCATCGTCGCCAACTGGTACTGGCATTACTTCCAACAGAACCGCTGGCGCTTCATTCAGCGCTCACGCACCGGTGCCGCACCCACCGATGATTTCGAGACTTGGGATCTCCCGCGTATTTTCACTGAGATCGACAAACAATTCACCGCCGCCCTCGCCCATGAGGCCGTGCTCAAGAAAACCCCCGTTGCCGATTACGATGAGCTTCTACAAAAAGGCTCCCAACCCGACGCCTACCGGCCCACCATGTATGACTTCCTCGTTTTCAATGCCCTGCAATTCTACAGCAGCGGCGAACAAGCCGGTGCCAAGGCGCAGGATGCCTTCGAGTTGAGCGCCGAAGATCCTGTCTTTGATTCCGAAGCCAAGTTCATTGCCTGGCAGATCAAAACCACCGACTCCGAGTCCCGCACCGTCAAAGCCCTCAAACTCTATCAGGACCTCCTAAAGTTTCACGCCAACGACGAGGACAAGAGCGCCTATATCGACGCCTCACTCGGGCGCCTGAACTTCGGCAAAAATAAGGCCTATGGAGAATCCAAGAACGACCGGTACCGCACCGCAATTAAGGGCTTCATTAACAAATGGGCCGACCACCGCATCAGCGCCCGCGCCCGCTTCCACCTCGCGCAGTCCCTCGACCAAGAAGGCGACAAAGTGCAGGCGCACAAAATTGCCAATCAAGGCAAAGAGACTTACCCCGACAGCCCCGGAGGCGCCATGTGCCATAACCTCATCAACCAGATCGAGGCCAAGAGCAGCAATGTCACCATCGAACGCGTCTGGAATAATCCCCGCCCGGACATCACCGTGAAATACCGCAACGTGGATGAAGTCCACTTCCGCGTCGTAGCCGAGAACTGGGAAGCCGCCATGAAACGTAAACGGGGCAACCCTCAATGGCTCGACAATAATGAGCGCAAAGCGCTAATGCAAAAAGAGATCGTCAAGCAATGGAGTGTTAAACTCCCCCCGACCAAGGATTTCCACGAGAGCGTAAAGACCATCAAAGCTCCTAAAGGATTACCACAAGGATTTTATTACCTCGTAAGCAGCCACGACAAGAACTTCGGTGCTGACGATAATGTCTGTCACTACACCAGCTTCTGGGTCAGCGATCTTGCCATCGTAATACGCCAACGCCACGGCAATGGCCGAGTGGAAGGATTCGTCCTCGATGCCCTGAACGGTGAACCCGTAGCCAATGCCAAGGTGCGCGCGTGGTTCCGCAACGGCAACCAGCGCACGGAAGCCAACCCCACAACTTCCAATGATAAGGGTTTCTTCAGCTTCCAGGCCGCTCAAAGCGGCTACCTTCTGCTTGCCAGCAAGGGCGACCAACAACTCAGCTCCTACAACGACCATTACAATCATGGTCGCATTCACATCCCGCGACCTTACGACCGAACTATCTTCTTTACCGATCGCTCCCTCTATCGCCCCGGTCAAACCGTCCAATATAAAGGGCTTTCAATTCATGTAGATTCCCACAATGACAACTACCGCACTATACCTAACGCACTGGTCACTGTGTCCTTTCGCGACCGCAACGGTAAGGAGATTGGGCGGCAACAGCACCGGGCCAATGACTACGGCTCTTTCAGTGGTAAATTCAATGCCCCGCGGGATCGGGTGCTGGGCCGAATGAGCCTCCAAGTCACAACCGGACCGCGCGGCAGCTCCTCCTTTAATGTTGAGGAATACAAACGCCCCAAATTCGAAGTCGACCTCAAAGCGCCTGAAACTGCCGCCAAACTAAATGGCGAAGTTAATTTAACGGGTAAAGCTACCGCTTACACCGGCGCAGCCATCAATGATGCAAAGGTCAAGTGGCGTGTCGTGCGCGAAGTACGTTACCCCGTCTGGTGGGGCTGGCACTACTGGTGGCGTCCTGTCCCTCAAGGGAAAAGTCAGGAAATTGCCCATGGTGACGTGACCACCAAACCGGATGGTTCCTTTAATGTGAAGTTCACCGCCAAGCCGGACAACAGCGTATCTGCTGCGGACGAACCCACATTCCGATATACCATCTACGCGGACGTCACCGATACCACAGGCGAAACCCGGAGTGATCAAAGCAGCATTAATCTTGGATACACCGCTCTTAAAGCCAGTATCTCCGTGGCTGACTGGCAGCAGCATGATAAGGCCGTAGACCTTACACTCAACACCACCACACTTGATGGCGTCGGCCAAAAGGCCGAGGGCACACTCAAAGTTTATGCCCTGAAGCAACCCAAACAAGTGGAGCGAGCCAAGCTTAATAGTTATCGACCCCACATAACGCCTCACCGAAGTGGCCGCTTTGCACCTGAATTCATCCCTGAACCTGACGCTTCTAATGTCAACTCATGGGAACTGGGCAAGGTAGTTGCTGAAAAGGGTTTCACCACTGACGAGAGCGGCCAAGCCAAGTTCAACTTCGATCTTGAGCAGGGCGCTTATCGAGTGATTGTGGAAACTCAGGATCGGTTTGGCAAAAAAGTCAGCGCCCGTTCACCCATTCAAGTACTCAACCCCAAGGCCGGCAAACTTGCTATAAAGATCCCGCACCTGATCAAGGCCCCTACCTGGACCGTGGAACCCGGCGGCGAATTCATGGCCGTCTGGGGAAGTGGATACGGTGAAGCCCGCGCCTTTATCGAGGTAGAACATCGCCGCAAAATCCTTCAAAGCTTTTGGACCGAACGCGGCCTCACGCAACTCCAGCTCAAACAAGTTGTTAATGAAGCCATGCGCGGCGGATTCACCGTTCACGTCACAATGGTCCGGGAAAACCGCGCTTACCTCTCCAGCCACAAGGTCAACGTCCCCTGGACGAACAAGAACCTGACGGTGAAATGGGAGTCCTTCCGGGATAAATTACAACCGGGCCAACCAGAGAAATGGAAAGCCACCATCAGCGGTCCGGACGCTAAGAAAGCGGTCGCCGAAATGGCCGCTGTACTCTACGACGAAAGCCTAGACCAATTCAAAGCTCACCAATGGCAGCAAGCTTTTGGAGTGTTCCGCCAGGACCACAACAGCCTAAACCAGCAATTCGTAAACATCAGAAAAGACCTGCCACACCTGCAGGGCCAATGGAATCGCCCGGACTACAAAAACACCTCCATGAGCTACCGGCGATTCCCGGGGGAAATTACCGCTAACCTTTACGGGTACGGATACTACTCGGCTAGAAATAGAACATTTGCCGCTGGTAGAGGAGGGATAGAAATGGCGGCTGCGCCTACAATGATGCGCTCGGCAAAAATGGCTGCAGAAGGTATGGCACAATCTGCACCAATGGCGATGAACGCATCTCTCGCTCTAGGAGAAATGGCGACGGATCAAGCCTCGGCTGATATCGGTGCGTCTTTTGCATCCGCTAAATCTGGAGAAAAATTGAACGATAGACAAGCTGGCGGAGGGGGAGCCGCCGGATCTCAAAAAGGACCGGATCTCTCGAATGTAACCGCCCGCAAGAACCTCAATGAAACGGCTTTTTTCATGCCGCATTTAGTTTCTAACGATGAGGGTGAGGTTGTCATGGAATTCTCGATGCCTGAAGCCCTCACCAAATGGAAGTTCATGGGCTTTACCCATGACAACGAGCTGCGCAGCGGTGTCTTAAGCGGCAGCACTGTCACTGCTAAAGACATTATGGTGCAGCCCAACCCGCCGCGCTTCCTGCGCGAAGGCGACGAACTCGAGTTCACCGTCAAGGTAAGCAACCGCACCGAGAAGGAACAAACCGGCAAAGTCCGCCTAACCTTCGCCGAAGCCCTCACCGAGGACAACGTTGACGAACTGCTCGGCAATGTGGATCTCGATAAGACCTTCACCGTGCCAGCCAACCAAAGCCGCAGCTACAGCTGGCGCCTCAGTGTGCCGGACGACCTTGGCTTCCTCACCTTCAAAGCCGTGGGCGGCACTGACAAAGTGACCGATGGCGAACAGGGCTTCCTGCCCGTGCTCAGCCGCCGCATCTTCGTCACCGAAAGCCTCCCGCTGCCCATCCGCGGCGCCAAGACCAAGGACTTCAAGTTCGACAAACTTGTCGCCTCCGGCAAGAGCGACACCATCAAGCACGAGCGACTCACCGTGCAAATGGTCTCAAACCCCAGTTGGTACGCCGTGATGGCCCTGCCTTACCTCATGGAAAGCCCACACCCGAGCACCATGAGCACCTTCACCCGCCTGTACGCCAACGGCCTTGGCCGCCACATCGCCAACAGCGATCCACGCATCGAGCAAGTGTTTAACCAATGGCGCAACACCCCAGCGCTCGATAGTCCGCTGGAGAAAAACCAAGACCTCAAGAGCGTGATGCTTGAGGAAACCCCGTGGCTCCGTCAGGCCAAAAACGAAAGTCAGGCCCGCCGCAATGTAGGCATCCTTTTCGAAAACCAGCGACTCACCAACGAAACCCAAGCCGCCATGCGCAAACTGCGTGAGATGCAGTTCCCGGACGGAGCCTGGCCATGGATGCCCGGCGGACGTGCGAGCGATTATATCACCCTCTACATCACCACCGGCTTCGGCCGGATGAGGGCGATGGATGTGGATATCGACGCCAGCATGGCCATCAAAGCCGTTAACCGCCTCGACGATTGGATGAACCGTACCTACCTGCGGATCAAGGAACACGGCAACCTCGAGGCCAACAACCTCTCCTCGCTGATTGCTCAGTACCTCTACTGCCGCTCGTTCTTCCTGAAAGACCGCGCGATCGCCCCGCAACATCGCGAGGCCGTGGAGTACTTCATCAATCAGGCTGTCAAAAAGGAAAAGGACGGCACGCAATACTTCCTCTCTCTCAGCCGAATGAACCAGGCACAGGTCGCCATCGCTATGAACCGTATTGGAGAATTCCAGAAGAAAGCCGAATACGACCAACTCTCCCGCCTCATCATTGCCTCCATCAAGGAACGCTCCGTGACGGATGAAGAACTCGGCCTGTTCTGGCGCGATCTGGAATACAGCCACTGGTGGTACCGCGCCCCGATCGAGACACAGGCCATGATGATCGAGGCCTTCCATGAGGTGACTCAAGACTTCGACGCCATGGAAGACGCCAAGGTGTGGCTGCTCAAGCAGAAGCAAACGCAGGACTGGAAAACCACCAAGGCCACCGCGGACGCCTGCTACGCCTTGCTACTGCAGGGCGCCAACCTGCTCGCCAGCGAGGCCCTCGTGGAGGTCACTGTCGGCGACCAAAAGATTGAGCCCAAGAAAGTTGAGGCCGGCACCGGCTTCTACGAGCACCGTTTCCTAGGTAGCGAAGTGAAGCCCAGCTACGGCAATATCCAGCTCAAGAAACACGACGAAGGCGTTGCCTGGGGCAGCGTGCATTGGCAATACATGGAAGACATCTCCAAGATCACCCCACACGAGGATACCCCGCTGAAGCTCACCAAGCAGCTTTACACCAAGGTGAACACCGCTAAGGGCCCCGAGCTTAAGCCGATGAATGGCGCCCTCAAGCCCGGAGACGAACTCACCGTGCGCCTCGTACTCCGCACCGATCGCGACATGGAATACGTCCACCTTAAGGACCAACGCGGCAGCGGCACCGAGCCGACCAACGTGCTCAGCCGGTACAAATACCAAGACGGCCTAGGGTACTACGAGATGACCAAGGACACTGCCTCACACTTCTACATCGACTACCTGCCCAAGGGTGTCTACGTCTTCGAATACAGCGTGCGTGTTCAGCACAAGGGTCAGTACCAAAGCGGCATGGCCAACATCCAGTGCCTGTACGCCCCTGAATTCAACAGCCACTCCGCCAGCCACAAGCTGTCCGTGAACTAAGGCAACTCACTCCAAAACAACAAAGGCCGGGAGCAATCCCGGCCTTTTCTATTTGAATGCTCTTAACCCTACTGCGGCAGCGCCCGCATTTCGTCGAATTCGTTCAGCGGTATTTTCATCCGACCAACCGTCGGATCATCCACCGTCACCTCCCCGGCACTGACCTTGAAGCTGCGCACAAACAATTGCGTACCATTGCCGAGCATCAACTCAAACCGCGTCGTGCGCGCCGGCTTGCCCACCTTGGCCAACACCAACGCCATCACTTCGTCCAGCCCGTACACTTTCACGCCAAAAATGACTGAGTCCACCACCAGCCAGTCCTCTTTCAGGCTGCGAAATTCGCCCTCAATAAAATCGCCATTCCGCAACAACACACCCGCCCGTCCGGCATTAAGGTGATCCCGATGCTTGACCGGAACTGGCCGCATTACAATGCGGGCCACGTTCACCGTGGACACGCGTTCCGGATAGGTGCCCTTTGCAAATTTCACCGCGGAATCATCCGCTGAAGTCACATTGGAGGCGATGCGCGAACCGCCCCAAGTAAACACCCCCAGCGTCTCGGATTCGTCCACCTCGCTCGCTTCGGATTCCTCAATGCTTGCCGGTTCGTACGTCGGAAATACTCCGTCTCCGCCCAACACAGATTCCGGCTTGCTCTTACTCGACCACGTGGCCTTCAGGTTACCCTGCCCCGCCCGATGCACTGATTCCAAGCGAACATTATAACGTGTGCCCCGTTGCAGCGGCGCAGTTCCGGAGAAAGTCCGAGGAGTGCGATTGGACAGCTCGTTGATCACCAACCGCCCCCCTACCCAGAGGCGCACCCCTTCATCGGTCTGAACACGAAACGTGTAATCCTCCGTGTGCGGCGGCGCCAATTGCCCCGTCCAGCGCACGCTATAATTATTATCGGGAAATTCCGCCGGCGGCTGAACCGGCGAAAAATCCATCCGTGGATCCACCGACAGGACTCCATCGCCATAAAAAAAACGGTTCTGATAGTAGCACCCCAACAAC
>WTHG01000251.1 GCA_011523245.1 Verrucomicrobiales bacterium
TTTTCGCTCGTTACATTACCGATACTCCGTTGGATTTTTCATTGGCATTGATTCGGATGGCTGCGTGTTTGATTCCATGGAAATCAAACATCAGGAATGTTTTGCCCCGATGTTTATCAAGCACTACGCGCTACAAGCAGTCAGCAAATACGCCCGCGAAGTGTGGACCTTTGTAAACCTCTACTCCAAAACCCGGGGCTGCAACCGATTCCACGCCGTTATTCGCGCACTGGATTTGTTGCGCGTTCGAAAGGAAATTCAAGCACGTGGGGTGGAGGTGCCAAGTTATCCTGCTCTGCTAGAATGGGTGGAACGCGAAAGCAAACTCGGCAACGCCACGCTGGACGCTGAAGTGGCTGGAGGCAATGAAGCTCTCGTCCCGATCAAGACTTGGAGCGATGCGGTGAATTTCACCGTCAAGGATATCGTGCACGGCGTGCCGCCCTTTCCGCTTGTACGCGAAACGCTCACGCAAGCCAATATGCAAGCCGATTGCATGGTGATCTCGCAAACACCAGTGGACGCCCTCGAGCGGGAGTGGAATGAAAATGACATCCGCCAATTCGTACAGATCATTGCCGGTCAGGAAATGGGCACCAAAACCGAACACCTAGCCTTTGCAGCCAAGGAAAAATATGCGGCTGATAAAGTGTTGATGATCGGCGATGCGCCTGGCGACCACAAAGCCGCCGCCGCCAATGGAGCGTTATTTTTCCCCATCAATCCCGGCAGGGAGGAAGCCTGCTGGGAACGCCTCCATAACGAGGCGTTGGGAAAATTTTTCACAGGTACATTTGCGGGCGATTACCAGCAGCGGTTGCTGGATGAATTCGAAGGGTATCTTCCCGAAAACCCGAGCTGGGCTTAGTTCTCAGCGGGAGCTTCGTCGCTCGGCTCACGATCGCTAAGTTTCGTCAAACGCGCCTGCTCCACCTGTAGCCGGAACGTTTGTTCCACTCGCAATTCATAACGACCCAGCTCCAGCACATCTCCTACCTTAGGAAAGGATCCCAGCCGCTTAGTGATCAGGCCACTCACGGTGGTGACGCCCTTCTCATCGCAATCTTCTGCGGTCAACTCCGCCAGTTCGTGCAACGGCATGGTTCCCAAAATGGACCAATTGACCTCGTCGAGTTTTTCAAACATTGGCTGTTCATGGTCAAACTCATCCTGAATCTGACCGACCAATTCCTCCAAAATATTCTCGAGTGTCACCATACCTACCGTGTCTCCGTACTCATTGACGACTAGGGCGAAGTGAAGTTTGCGCTCGAGAAAAATTTGCATCAACCCCTCTAGCCTTGCAGTTTCTGGAGCATAAACTAGGTCGCGGGATAATGGCTCCAGTTCGGCGGCCGTTTTTGCTGTACGCCGCTGTGCGTACAAATCCTTGATGTGTACCACGCCGACTGTTTCATCAATATTGCCTCTCATGCACAAGGGGAATCGCGAATGTCGTGTGCGCTCAGCCAACTCAAGACAATCCTGAATACTGGCGTCGGTGTTAAACCCCTCAATTTCACGCCGCGGTCGCATTACATCACGGGCAACTCGGTTCTTCAGGTCAAACGCATTCAACACTAGATCCCTGCGAAACTGATCCTTGTCTGACCCATCGCCCGCTGCCCCGATCATCATCCTCAATTCTTCTTCGGAATGGATATGGCCATGCTCGTCAGCTTCTCCCAGTCCCACTTTTTTGAGCAGCCACAAGGCCCAGTTATTCAGTAACCAGATAAATGGATACATCGTCCAGTAAAACCATCGAAGTGGATAGGCAATCCATAATGAAGTCGGCACGGAGCGCTGAATGGCCACCCATTTGGGCGCCATCTCACCGACTACAATATGCAGAATGGTAATGACCCCAAAGCCGACGCCATACGAAATGGTATGACGCCAATGATCATTAGCCAACAGGACTTCACCATTGATCTTAAGGTCATAGACCGGTTCTAAAAGTTTATCGAATATCGGGTGGCCCACATACCCCAAAGCCAAGCTGGCAATGGTGATACCGAGCTGACAGGCACTCAGATAAGCATCGAGATTGGCCAATAAATGCCGGGCCATTTTTGCTCGCCGATGACCTTTGGACGCCATCGGCTGAAGCTGGGTATCGCGCACTTTTACCAGCGCGAATTCCGCCGCCACAAAGAAACCGTTTAGCAACACCAGGAACGCTACGGCTAGGCACAGTCCAAAAATAACCATTACCTCGCTGGCATCCATCAGACTTTCACCTCCCCAAATACCACCTTGAGAATATCCGGAAGGCTCACCATACCGAGTTCACGTTGTCGTTTATCCAGAATAATCACCACTCGTTGACCGGAGCGTTGCATCACCTGCAGGAGCGATTGCAGTCGAATGTCTTCATCCTGATACAATGTAGATTCCAGAAAATCACCCACCGGCCTCTGCCATTCGGCTTCCGGGAGGAAAATAAGGCGCCGCAAATTCACCACACCTGCAATCCGTCGACGCGGGCCGTTTTCCGTCCACACTGGCAACCGCGTGTACGGTTTCACGCTGTGGT
>WTHG01000140.1 GCA_011523245.1 Verrucomicrobiales bacterium
TGGAACGCGAGGTGCGCGAGGCCCGCGACCGCACCCGCCATCGCGAGGCTGAGACAGCACTGCACGCGGCCAACGAAAAGATGCGCATCGCGCTTGAGATTCAGCAACTGCTATTTCCTGTTGAAGCGTCAGTAGTGGGTGGCCTGGAGTTGGCCGGGCTCACCGAAAGTGCGGAGCAAACGGGCGGCGACTATTACGATTTTGTGCCCATGACCAACGGTGATTATGGGTTGGTAGTCGGGGATGTGACCGGGCACGGCATCGGGCCGGCGTTATTGATGGCCGAGACACGGGCGTACCTGCGGATTTTGGCGGCGGATTTGGATGACGTCGGCGAGATCCTCACGCGTGCTAATCGCGTGCTCACTGAGGACACTGGTTCGGAACGATTTGTCACACTGCTCTTCGTGCGGCTCAGTCCAAAAAATGGCACCGTGCGCTATGCTAGCGCGGGGCACCCGCCAGCATTGTGGTTGGATGGTAGCGGCCATTTGAAACGAGAGCTCAAGCGCACTGGGATTCCACTCGGTATTCGGCCGGATACCGAGTACACCGTGAGCGAGGATTTCCCTCTGGAACCCGGGGATCTGCTGGCGTTGATGACTGATGGCGTGGAGGAATCCACATCCGAAGACGGCGAAATGTTCGGCAAGGAACGGATTGTGCAGACGCTGGGCAGCCATCAGGTGGAGAGTGCGGCAGAGATCGTGGCGGGCCTGCATGAGGCAGGCCGATCGCATGAGGCGGCCGACCATCAGCCGGACGACTTCACCACCATCGTGCTGAAGGTGGCCCACTGAAAAGGGTTGTCATTCTCTCAACGACCGCTAGGATGCGGCTCCTTTCCGGACGGACCGTAGCGCAGCCTGGTTAGCGCGCCACACTGGGGGTGTGGAGGTCGGGAGTTCGAATCTCCCCGGTCCGACCATTTTTCTAGCTAGTTTTTGATTTTTTTCGTTTTCAACCGTTACCGTTGCGTTCTTTCGGCTATATCCTTGCCAACTCGTAATCGCTGATTACGAAAAAACATGTCCCATAAGCGAACAGAAAACTAAATACACAAAATGAGCCAAGTATTGATTACCGCTGCCTTTATGTTCCTTTTTCACTTTCCATCTACGTTGATGGCAGAGTTAAAGGTCGAGTCAGACAAAGAAAATGTGGTCTCGAGCCGACTTGAGGGCCGATGGGAGGCCAATAAGGCCATTAGCAACAGACTTAGCACCAGGCTTGCTGACCACAATCAGAGCAAAACCGTGGAATTTCATGCAGATGACAAGATTGTCGCAAAGATACCTGGCAAGTATGGGAAGTTTCTGAAGAGAAAAACGATTTTCATGGCCGAATTTTATGCTCGCTACAGCGAACATCAGCGTCCCTCTCAGGCGTTATTTGAGGTTCAGTCCAAATGGCTGCGGGATCTGCGCCGTGACGAAGGAGCCAAAGTTGCGGCGCAAATTGCTGGGCCGTTTTTCATTGCCACCCAAGGAGCCCAGTAAGTTGCAGCACAATTGAAGAGCGAGCCGGCTTCCGGAGTCCAATTGCATGGATAGGCCTAGAATTGACTTTTGAGCTCATCTCCGGTTCATTAACCACTTTGTTATGAGGAAATACACGGGCGTTTTTATTGTTCTTCTTATAGCCGGCTTGGATGTGGCCGCGGCTAAAAAGCCGCGTAAGATAGACTTCGTTAAGGAGATTCAGCCGATTTTTGAATACAATTGTGTCGGTTGTCATCGGGAAGGGCGGGCCAAAGAGAATGGCGGCGGCTATCAGATCGATGTCAAGGAGCTGGCGTTTAAGGGCCGACGCGAAGGCACGGGTATTGAGCCCGGCGATCACAAGAGCAGCACAGTGTGGGAATTCATGACCTTGCCGGAGGATGACGAACTGATCATGCCGCCCAAGAACAGGGACCAGCGTCCCACCAAGGAGGAGATTGAGCTGGTCGCGTTGTGGATTGATCAGGGCGCTTCTTGGCCGGAAGGGCTGCAGCTCAAGCCTAAGAAGCTGCTCGTTAAAGGGGCGGACGAAGATAAGATTATTGAGGCAATACACGCCAAGATCGTGGCCACCCATAAACAGACCACGGAGGCAGGCATGAAACCATACAAGAGGCGCATCGTGGATACTTTGGTCGATTATGAGATGGTGCCAATCAAGGGGGGCACGTTCGTCATGGGCAGTCCGGCCGGTGAAGCGGGGCGCTCCGATGACGAAGGACCGCAACGTAAGGTGAAGGTTTCACCGTTCTGGATGGGAAAATATGAGCTGACCTGGAACGAGTACCACAAGTTCATGTACTACCAGAAAAAGAAGACGGAGGAGAATTCTGAGGACTGGTGGTTGGAACAGGTGGCCACCCCGACCAAACCTTATGTGAATATGGATTTCGGCATGGGCACGGGGACGCATCCGGCCATTTGCATGACTCATCACGCGGCTAATAAATATTGCCAATGGCTCAGCGCAAAGACGGGGCATTTTTACCGGCTGCCGACCGAAGCCGAATGGGAATACGCCGCACGGGCGGGAAC
>WTHG01000423.1 GCA_011523245.1 Verrucomicrobiales bacterium
GTGCAGGAACGCGTTAAAGCTCGTCGGCGAATTACGCCCCGTGCGGTGATTGTCGAAGCCCAGCGAAAATTTTTCGCCATCCACGCCAAAGGCATCCGTGCGGTGGCATGAATTGCACGAGATCGAGTTGTCCCGGCTCAAACGCTTCTCATGATATAGCGTTCGACCCAACTGAACTTGGGCAAGTGCTTGAGGGTCTTTAGGCAGCTTAGCAACTTGGAGCGGCTCACCAAAAACGGGTAGCAAAGCTTTCGTTGCATCATCAGCATTCAACCGAGGAAAGAATCCGATGTGAACCGAAAAAATTAGTAATAAGATGTGCACTCTCATCGTGAGAAGAAGATACCGGAATTTTTGCATGGGTCAACCGCATCCACCTTGAAAGTGAGGGTACCTAAATAATAGTGTTTTCCCAAGTGAATTCAGAAGCAAATCACTCCCAACTAGAACGCGCCCTTAACTTAAGCAGTGCCGTAATGCTCGGCTTGGGCTCGATCATTGGCACGGGCGTGTTCGTCAGCCTCGGCATCGGCGCGGGCATCGCCGGGCCCATGGTGCTGCCGGCTATTTTGCTCGCGGGATTTGTGGCACTGTGCAACGGCCTTAGCAGCGCACAGCTAGCGGCCAATCACCCCGTCAGCGGCGGCACGTACGAGTACGGCCATCGCTGGCTGAATCCCTCGCTCGGCTTCACCGCCGGCTGGATGTTTCTCTGTGCCAAATCCGCCTCCGCCGCCACTGCCGCACTGGGTTTCGCGCTGTATCTCAGCCCGGATCATTCGTTGCCCATCGCCCTAGGCACCGTCGGCGCCGTCACCGCTCTCACCCTCACCGGCATGCAGCGCAGCAACGCGGTAAACACTTTCATTGTCGCCGCCGTGCTGCTCAGTCTGGTCGCCTTTATTATCTGCGGCGCCCCGGCCATCAACGCTCATCCGGATCGCTGGCAAACCGCATGGGGTACCGAAAGCCTATCAAACCTCGCTCCCGCCACGGCGCTAATGTTTGTGGCCTTCACCGGCTATGGCCGCGTCGCCACCTTGGGCGAAGAGGTTGCCGAACCACGCCGCACCATCCCGCGGGCCATCATCGCCACGTTGGTGATCACCACACTATTATACATAGGCGTCGCCTGGATCGCCTTGGCCAATGCCGGCCATGATTTCGATTCCCTCGCCGTCATCGCGGAAAAGTTCAGCGGCCCCACCCTCGGCAAGGTGCTCACGGTCGGCGCCGCGATTGCCATGATCAGCGTACTGCTCAATCTCGTGCTCGGCCTTTCGCGCGTGGTGTTGGCCATGGGCCGACGCAGTGATTTGCCCGCAGCCACAGCGGAAATCCAGGAAAGCACCGGTGTCCCCGTCACCGCCACCGTCATCGTCGGCATTTTCATTGCTGGCCTCGCCGGCCTCGGCGACTTCAAACTTACCTGGAGCTTCAGCGCCTTCACGGTGCTGGTGTATTATGCGATCACCAACCTCTGCGCGATCCGACTGAATCCGAAAGAACGCCTATATCCGGTTTGGATTTCCTACGCCGGCCTGATCACCTGCCTGTCGTTGGCGTTTTTTGTGGAATGGCGCGTCATGCTCGCCGGCCTCGGGTTAATTGCTGCAGGTCTGGCTTGGAAGGCGCTCTTTAATCGCGCTGAAGGGTGATCACGCCAGCAAAGACTTCAGCACGTCGGTGCTGTCGGCGAAGCGGTCGGGCTTGAGGCCCAGGGCCTGCATTTGGGTGAGCCAAAGGTTGGCGAGCGGGAGGCCTTGCTTGGGGTTCACGTATTTACCGTTCACCTTGGCGACGGGGCCGGTGGTCTCGGAGAGGTTGAGGTGCGTGCCCGTCTTGAGGCGGCCACCGCCGCGGCCGGCCACAATGATGGGCAGCGCGCTGTACTGGTGCGTGGCGCCGTCGCCAAGGCCGGAGCCGTAGGTGAAAATCGTGTTGTCCAGCAGCGAGGTGCCGTTGGCTTCCTCGATGGCGTCCATCTTTTCGAGCAGATAGGCAAACTGCTGCATGTGAAAGTGGTCCACCCGCTCGAGATCCTTGATGAACTTGCCCTGATTATGGGACATCTGATGATGGCTGCGTGGTTTGTCAAACAGACTCTCGAACAGGTACGGCGTATCCCAGCGCTCGGGACCGACCATGAAGCTGGCGACATTGGTGAGGCCGGTTTGCAGCGCGACCACCATTAGGTCGCCCATCAACCGGATGTATTCGCCGCGCGGCAAATGCGCGTCGGCCGGCTCATTGAGCTTCACCTTTTTCAGCTCGCCCTTCATCTGCTCCAGCCGATCCACCTGCACCTCGATGGTGCGGATAGATTCAAAATACTCATTAAACTTTTGCTGATCCGCATAGCCGAGTGAACGCTTGAGGGAACGCGCATCCTCCAGCACGAGGTCGGTGATGTTGCGGAAGGCCTGTAATTCGCGTGTGCCAAACAGGCGGCGGTAGGCCTTGCGCGTATCACGCATGCTCGGTGCCACATGCTCGGTGTCGTACCAGGAAATGTTATCAAACTGGATC
>WTHG01000172.1 GCA_011523245.1 Verrucomicrobiales bacterium
TCTCTAAACCATTGCAAACAAAGGTCCGGCCAAGTGGAAAGCGGGTACTGTTTTGGCCGAAGGGAAAATCCGTGGCCGCCCTTCTCAAAAAAGTGGACACGAACGGATGCACCGGCTTCTTTTAGAGCATTGGCATAGATTGGACTTCCAGGAAAGAAGCCCTTGTCGTCTTTGGCTGATACAATCAGGGTTGGGCTAATTTCATTTGAAACTGTGAACTCCTTACTCAGCTCCCTGCCCGTGTTCATATAGGCCGGGTAAAGCAAAACCGTAAAGTCCGGTTTGCAGCTGACACCGTCATGCTTATCCACTGCCTTATAGGTTTGAATATCAAAACCCGTACTAACCCGGGCCGCAAGGTGTCCTCCCGCTGAAGAGCCCATTACGCCAATCCGCCTTGGGTCTACGTTCCACTCTGATGCTCGCGAGCGGACAATCCGGACAGCTCGCTGAATATCCTGAAAGGCATCTTTACGTTTTTTTGGGGCCCGGTATATCAAGACAAAGGCAGAGACTCCGTGTTGATTGAGCCACTTGGCAATCGGCTCCATTTTCGTAGTTACAAGATGGCTGTATCCTCCCCCGGGACATAAAATGACCACGGGCGCAGATTTTTTCGTAGCGGGAGCCGGGAAATAGCGCATTGAAGGCTTGGTTACATCGGTGAGGCGTATGTGCCCATCCCCACGATCGGGCTTCGGCGTTCCCATACCTGTGCCGTCTTGATTCGCTGTATCCTTGGGCCAGAGCATGATTGTACTGGTTGCCCTTTCCTCGTTCGCATTCGCGATCATTGCAGTGCTCCAAAAAGAAATGCCGCATAAAATAAAAAACAGTGGTCGGACTCTTTTTGAGGTATTCATATATTTATTTTCAGTTTCTCCTTATGTCGAACGCTTGAACTAAGTGGCACACTTCAGACGCTTACGCTTCAGTGATTTGTTATGATCATTCATGTAGTAGAAAAGCTTTTGCAGTCGGAGAATCACCGTCCTTCCAACCGTAGAATAACAGCATGCCGTCAACGATCTCGCCGTTTGGTCGTACAACAGGTTGGATATGGTTAAAACGCCAAGCGGGATACCGTTTTCTATCCGGCGTGAGGTCGCGATTCATTCGCCAGGTATTACCCTTATCCTCCGAAACCCACTCTTCGATGCTGCCTCCACCCCGACCGTTCATATAGCCGCCCTCGAGGTAGCCCTTGCCGGTGATGAGGTAGGCGCGGACAACACCGTCGGCACCATGGACGAGATAACCGCCGTTCCAATTATGATTTGAATGGCAGATTCTGGTTTGGAGCCACTTACCGTTTTCACGGCGTACATAGAAGTAGCTGTGTGTCTTCAGGTCAGTGCCCGATAGAACGTGAAGGAAGGTGGGCTCACCTTTTGGCTCCAGCGCGATGACAGGCGGAATGCCTGCACCACGCCACTCCGTGTTCCATATGAGGCAGTGCCTCATTGAGTAATCGATATCGACAGGCGTCTTGAGAACTTTCCCGTCGGCGTTCACGACTTCATGGTTCTGCAGATTGATCTTCACGTAATGGAGATTGTACTTCCATTCGTTGTCAACGATTCGATCGTAGCGTGGATTAAAAAGCCGATCTGGAGTTTTCTTTGTTATGTAGTCATCGTAATCAGCGTAGACCATATGCAAGTACTTGCCATCCTCGCTCGGCAAAACGGTCCTATAAGACGACCAGTCTATCCGCCCCTTAGCGTTGAGGTCTGTGACGTCTTTTTTAGGTCCGGTCCATGTCTTGCCGTTATCCTCGCTGATCCGGTAAGTCCATGAGCCCGTGTGGCCATCTACTCGATATGCCATTACCTCCTTGTCATCGAAGATGCGGTAGACTGTCGGGTACGATATGCTTTGTGCAATCCCGGGGGCCTTCTTCCACTTAACATCAATCACTCCCGCGGCAACAGGTTTGCTTGAGACAAGATGGACACCCGGTGTTCTATGACATCCATGCAGCACATGCAGGTAATCCGATTCATCGGCCCAAATAACTGGGCTGTAATGGTGATCGGTACTCTTAGGGCCGATACGCACCGGTTTAGAGAATTTGCGCGATTGCGGATCATAGCTGATGAACATCGGATAGGCGTTGCCCTTGCCATTCTTTGTCACACTCGCGTCGCCGTTATAGACAATATAAAGACGCCCATGCAGCAAGACAGACTGCGGCCTCTGCCGTGCGTCATATAGCATATTGCGTTTTCCGTGGCTGCCGAATTCCAATATGGCGGATGAGGAAGAAGCCTCGCTTGCAGTTATACTGATTGCACCGACTGCGCACGCACCAATAAGGATCGTGACCATTGCTAATTTGGATATTCTTTTAATCATCACATCTAAAGCTCAGGAGCGTAGCTTGCCTGGGTCAAATTCAGTGCCTTGTTCGGATTCCTAGCCACGCTGTAAAGCGGAAAGCCAACAATCCCAAAGGGTTGAATCTCGTGTTTGTTGCAAGTACAGCTGTGCCGTTCAAGCCCTATCCATCGCCCTGTA
>WTHG01000178.1 GCA_011523245.1 Verrucomicrobiales bacterium
GCGTTAGGGGCTTATTTTAAGATTGCGCCAGGTGGCAACGGGCAACCGTTTAGGAAGTCGGCCCCACTAATTGGACGACCGCCTTCCCGTTGGATCGAAGTTAAAATCAAGCTTCCCTGTCCGGCAGCGACCTCGAATTGGCCATTTTCATTTACCAAGACTTGCCCGGGAATTCCTGAGCCGCCTGCGATTTGAGCGCTCAGGATTTTGAGAAGAGATTTTTGGGGGGCGGGCAAATGTGAATAGGTGCCAGGCCAAGGCGTAAAGGCGCGGATTTGACGGTCAATTTCTTCGGCTGTTTGATGCCAAAGAATTTGACCATCCGACTTTGTAATTTTGCCGGCATAGGTGGCTGAGCTGTGATCCTGCGGTGTGCCGGATATATCGCCGTTTAGGTAATCTGGAAGTTTCTCTCGAACCAGGTTGGCACTCAACTGGGCGAGTTGATCATGGATGGATGCCGCAGTATCCTCTAAACCAATCGGGGTACTCGCCTTGGCAATCATAGGGCCTGTATCAAGGCCGGCTTCCATTTGCATGAGCGTTACCCCGGTCTCTGAATCTCCCGCAAGAATAGCTTGCTGAATGGGCGACGCACCGCGGTGACGTGGCAAAAGTGAAGCATGAAGATTAACCGCGCCGCGAGGCGGCAAATCCAAAACCTGTTGGGAAAGAATTTGCCCATAAGCCATCACCACCAAAACATCTGGTTTCAGGGCGGACAATTCTTCGACCGTATTAGCCGGTTTCAGAGATTCAGGCTGTAAAACCAGCAACCCCTTTTCAAGGGCCAGCTTCTTAACGGGGGAATATCGCACAGATTGACCGCGGCCCTGCCGGCGATCGGGCTGTGTGTAAACTGCCGCTATATCGATCTCCGGCATCCCGGCCAAAGCTCGCAGTGGCGGGCACGCAATTTCGGCCGTCCCCATGTAGACCGCGCGCCAGCTCATCTTCCACTAACTTGAATGTCGGCCACAGCATTCAAGATATCCTGCAATACGTGGACGGGCGTTTGCCCGGAATCAACGTGATGAATAATGTTGTCCGGATAACAATCCATAACACTTTTGGTTTCACTTTCGTATGTCTCAAAGCGTTGATGGATTACCTCCAAGTTCGCGTCATCCAACCGGCTTTCGATAAGTGCACGGCGTTGAATACGTTCAATCATCTGTTGTTTATCTTTACTAGTGAGATGCAACATGGCGAGCACGTCAATGTGTTCGCGCATCATCTCCACCTGATGCTCGTTGCGAGGAATACCATCAAGCAATAGGATGTCGTGATCGGGCTGGAAGGTTCCCTTGACAATAGCGCTTTCAATTTTCTTTTGCCACAAGGTCACCGTAAATTCGTCCGGAACCAGTTCGCCGCGACTTGAGAATTCAAGAAAGGTTTTTCCCAGAGGATCTTCCGGACGCAGGGTCCGGAATGCATCACCGCTGGCAAAATAGTACCAGTTTGGGATTTGCTCGAGAATGCGGCCTTGTGTGCCTTTACCTGAACCGGGTGCACCAAACAGCAGAATGGCTCGTATTTTATTGCTCATGAAATTTGCGCCGCCTGAACCCGCACTTCCTGCAGGTGACGATAGGGAATAGAGGTTTCGATCAATCCCTCTTGCGAGGGGTAGACAAAGCTCATGCTCTCCAGTGAGAGATCACTAATGTGATGCACGGGATAAGAACCTTCTGGGGTGGTTAAAAGTAAATCACAGCCATCCTCGGGCGGGGCCTTATAATAGCGGGCCAAATAATCGGCGAAAAATTTTCCACTGAAGCGCGTTTCCTCGGCACGATAACATTCATGCACCTGAACCGACGGTGTTTCCTTTGGTTCGAGCCGTGTGTCGAGTTCGGTGACATGCGTGGCTTCTTCAACTACCGCCATCTCAGGCACTGGAGTCAAAGTCGGCACCTGGCCTTCCTCGTTTACGGCGGGCAGAACGAGGAACACAACCGGAGCGATCACCGGGCAAACCGCGGAGAGCAGGCAAACCAATCGAACGGGGCGATTCCGGAAAATGGCCACTTCGCGCCCCGCCCACACACTAAGGCCCATTACAATGAGAACAATGGACCACAAACCGCCCTTGGCGCCCTCGGCCTCGCTGGCATCGGGTGAGACTATATTCGGCCCAGGTATTAGATTAAATGACTCATTGGCCGGAGCTGGCGATGGCTGGCCTTGCGACAGGTCATTTCTAGAGGGCGCCTGCTTGGATGGCCTATCTGCGGCATCCGCAGGCTCAGGCTCAGCTTGTTCTTTTTTCGAGGGGCTCCCCCGGGCCACTTTCTCATCATCTAGAACCTCTACCGGGGGAACCGGAATCGGCGCTGTCTTTGGCGGGAGGGGCGGTTGAACTTCAGGTTTAATTGGCAGTGGAGGTTCTATAACTGGCGGGAGAATAGGTTTCTTCATTTGAGGTTGAGGCATGAGCTCGAGCATGTGGTTGCGCAAAACATCCATGTATCTGCCTTGCTCCACCCTGCTCTTCTGCCGGAAAACCGAT
>WTHG01000149.1 GCA_011523245.1 Verrucomicrobiales bacterium
GATAAAGTATGCAGGATTTTGGAAAAGGTTTGCGGCATGTTTGATCGATGGGTTGATTACCGGGATATTAGGTTTCGTGCTTGGTTCTGCGTTGGGTATTGCCCTATTGTTCTTTGGTGTAGCACCTGAGGCGCTTCTTGATCCTGTCGTTCAGTTGGGATTTAATATTTTTGGATTTGTTATTGGTGTTTCTTACTTTGTTTTAATGGAGTGTTCGAAGTTTCAAGGAACAATTGGGAAAATAGCTTTGGGGATAAAGGTGACTGACTTAGAAGGAAATCAAATAGGTTTTGCTAAAGCTTTTGGTCGTTATTTGGGGAAAATAGTTTCTGCTATTATTGTTGGTATTGGATTTTTAATGGTTGCATTTACTGAGAGGAAACAAGGATTGCATGATTCTATGTCAGGTTGTTTAGTTGTTAATAAATAATTGGCAATCAGTTTTTCAGTTAAAGGAAAAGCTGCATTCCAGAAGATAGGATCAATTGAGGAATTAGTGAGGTTACACTTCTAGCAAAGCCTTAATTACTATTCAACAGGGTAACCCAATGATTTCAAAATTAAGGTTAGAGCATTTGAACACTCCCTAAAATGTACGAAGTACGAAGGGATTGATTGGTTACTCGCACTAAATCATTTAAAAAGTTACTGTGATGTTTTATGTACTTTGTATTTAAGAAATCCACCGAAATTTCCGAAACCCAATGTTTACAATGGTTTCCTACGTTTTGTTTTCGGTTTGAAAACCCGCTGAAGTAGCGTGTCGTGTATCACCGAGGAGAAACAGGCGCAGTTTCGTGAGGAGGGATATTTCATCCTCGAACGCGTCGTGTCAGCGGAGCAGTTGAAGATTCTGCGCGAGGCGTGCGATCACCTGATCGACGCGATGCATGCGGAGATGGATCGGCTGGGAACTGATCACATCCACATTAGCCACCGCCACAAACGCTACCACATCGCCAAGCAATACGATCGCGCGCCGCGACTGGGCGAGTTTGTTTTCAGCGAACTGATGGCTGAAATTTGTCGCGCAACCCTCGGTGACACGGCGTTTCTTTTTTATGATCAATACGTCGTCAAAGCCGCTGAACAAGGCATGGCGTTTTCGTGGCATCAGGACAGCGGTTACCTTGGTTTTTCCCACACGCCCTATATCACATGCTGGACGGCGGTGGACGACATGAGCCTTGCCAACGGCACCGCGTACGTGATGCCTTTTTCGCACATCGGCATCCGAACGTTGGTCGAGCATGTGCGCGATGACGTTACTGGTGACAAGGCCGGTTATTTCGGCGAGGCACCTGGTGTGCCGGTGATTGTGCCCGCGGGTAGCGTGGCGGTGTTCAGTTCGCTCAGCTTTCATCGCAGCGGCCCGAACACCACCGATCAAATGCGCCGCGCGTACGTCACCCAATATTCTCCGGAAATACTCCGGCGCCCGGGCGAAACCGAGCCGATGCACTTGGGCGTGCCTTTTCTGGAAAACGGTCGCAGAATCCTCACGCAGTGAACGTCTTTTCCCGTCGTCAATTTCTCGTCATCTTCGTCGATGAAGCCCGCGACGCCCAGGCCTGATGCGCATCGCGGCGATCATCGCGTTGTGCCTGCCGCTTCTTGCGTTGGCGCAACCGGTGGTTCCCGGCTTTGAACGGTTCCCGCGTGACACGCCGGCGCAACAGGTGACTGCGGGCGAAGTGCTCATTACCGAACTGAACTGCGTCGCCTGCCATGCCGCCGCCGAGGATCAAGGCCAGCGCTTCCAACACCGCCCGGCGCCCATCCTGTTTACCCACCAAAATCCCGCCCATGGCGGCTGGATTCGCCATTGGCTGCTGGATCCGCAGAAGCTCAAGCCCGGCACGCTCATGCCGGATCTACTGCATAGTTTAGATGCGAAGAAAAAATCCGAAGTCGTTGAGGCCCTGCGGCATTATCTCATGACGCTGTCGCCCAGCAATGGGCCGGAAGCTGCCATGATTGGCAACCCTGTCGAGGGCAAGAAACTGTACCGCTCCCTTGGCTGCGCCCTTTGCCACGCTCCGGCTGCGCAGGACAACGGCCGCGACATTCCCCTCGGCGAACTCCGCGCCAAGTACACGCACGCCAACCTTATCAAGTTTCTGCGCGATCCCCTCCACAGCCGCCCCGCCGGTCGCATGCCGCGCATGCCCATGATCGAACAGGAAGCGGCCCATCTCTCCTCCTACTTGCGCGCTCGACTCGAGCCGCTCGATCTCCACGGCCTGAGCCGCGGATCCGCTGCCCTCAAGCTCCAGCGGGAAGGTGCCAAGCTCTACCAATCCCTTCGCTGCGCCAACTGCCATCAATCGCCCAAGCTCAATGTGCAGCCGGCCTTGGCCAAGCCGTTGGCCGAGGTAAACCCCCAGCGTGGCTGTCTGGCTCCCAAGCCCACCGCCAGCGTGCCGCACTTTCACCTGAACGCCGCCCAACGCGCCGCCATCACCGCCGCCCTCGCCAGCCGCTGTCGGTCCAGCATGGCGGTGGCGTCCGT
>WTHG01000362.1 GCA_011523245.1 Verrucomicrobiales bacterium
CACTACGCGGGATGTTACGGGTGGCAGCGAAGGAGGAGGATTTTTTGGTAACGCCAATGCGACGGATGAACCGGTTTCAATACAATAACGCGGTGGTGGATTTGCTGGAGCTGGACCGCGATATTTTCCAGATGAACGAGCGGCTGATGCGGCGGCGTAGTGAATACTTTAATCCGGCCACCAAAAAGATGCCGAATGAAGTTCGCGTGTCGAGTCGCCCCCTCAGCAAGGATATCGACAACCAGCGGCCGGAAGGGTTCCGCGGCGTATCGGCCTTTCCGCAGGACAAACGCGCAGAGCACGGATTCGATAACCGCGCGGATCACTTGACGATGTCGCCCTTATTGATGGAGTCGTTCCTCAAGCTCAGCCAAGACATCGCCATCAGTCCGGATATCAATCCCAAGGAATGCAAAAGCTGGAACTGGCTCTTTGCCGCGCCAGGCCAGCCGGTACGCGAGGCAGTGCGGGGTCGGCTGGAAGCAGAAGCGGCGGCTCAAGTGCAGGTGACCCATCCGCCCAAGGATCCGGCGGGCCGGCAGGACATGAAAGGCTTTGGCAATCAATGGAGTGGCGATGCGCAGTTGTTTTGGCGCAATGAAGGAGCAGACCGCGAGTTGCAGGTGAAATGGACCGCCACCGAAGCGGCCACCGGTTTGCGGCTCGGCTTCACGCGGGCGGGCGATTACGGCATATTCGATATTTATTTGGATGGCAAAAAAATCGGGCCAACGGTGAACCTGTACGACACGCGCGTGACGCGTATGGAACATCAATTAACCGCCGCCATCGCGCCGGGACCGCACACGCTCACATTCAAATGCACCGGCAAGGATGAACGGTCTAAGAGGTTCTTTTTTGGACTGGATCAAATCGATCACACCGGCCTAAAGGCGGCGCCCAAGCCGCTGATGGAAATCACACAGACACAGGCCGTGCGCGAGCGCATCACCAAATTGATGCGGCGAGCCTTCCGCCAACCTGCCGAACCAGCTACAGTGGAGCGATTTGCAAAATTTGCCGAACAACAGCTAGCCGACGGTGCGAAATGGGAAACGGTCATGCGCCAAGTGGTGAGCGCGGTGCTGGGTATGCCTGATTTTCTGTACATTTACGAAAGCCCAAATCCCGGCAGCAAACCGTCTGGCCGACAACGCATCAACGACTTCGAGCTGGCCACACGTTTGGCACAATTTTTCTGGAGCAGTATCCCCGATGATACGTTACTGGATCTAGCCGAAGCCGGTAAGCTAAGTGAGCCGCAAGTGCTCAATGCCCAGATCGATCGAATGATGAACGACAAAAAGATCGGCCGGTTCACCGATAATTTCCCTGGCCAGTGGTTACAACTGGATCGATTGGTGACGGCGATTCCGGATCCCAAAAAGTTTCCCTACTTTTATTACCACGGCTACCGCACCAGCATGCACATGATGAGCGAGCCTCTGCTGTTGTTTGAAACCGTGCTAGTGGAGAACCGCTCGGTCATGGATTTGATCGCGCCGGATTTCACTTGGGAAAGCACCATGCTCAAGGCTAATTACGACGGTCACAATCGCGGGGGACGCGATGTGCAAGTACAGCATTTCCGGCGCGTGCCGGTCACCGATCCGCGCCGCGGCGGCGTGATTACCAGTGCGGCGGTGTTGACGATGACTTCCACGCCGTCCCGCACGCAGCCAATCACGCGCGGCACGTGGATTAACGCCGTAATTTTCAATGACCCGCCCGAGCCGCCGCCGGCCGATGTGCCGCCGCTCGATGAATCGAACGAGGCGGACCTTGAAAAACTCACCATCCGCGAACGTCTCGCCGCCCATCGCGAGCGCGCCGATTGCGCCGGATGCCATAACAAGATTGATCCGCTCGGGTTTGCGCTGGAAAATTTCGGACCGACCGGCGTCTGGCGCGACAAATACGAAAATGGCCGCGAGGTGGATGTCAGTAACGTGCTCTTCAACCAGCACAAGTTTGCTGACTTCAACGAATTCAAGAAACTCATCGTGCAACAGAAACCGCGGTTCACCCGCGGGTTCATCGCTCATCTCCTCAGCTACGCACTCTGCCGCGAGCTCGGCCCCGCCGATACGCCGGCACTCGAGGCCATGACCGCCCAAGCAGTATCCGGAGATGACCAGCTCCGCGCCATTCTCAAGGCCGTGGCCTTGAGCGAACCGTTTCACCACAAGAACACGTTAAACACGAAGCCATGAACCATCCCACCGCTAACACTTCCCGCCGCCAATTCCTCACCTGCACCGGCGGCGCCATGCTCAGCCTGCCGTGGCTCGAGAGTCTCGCGCATGCCAAGGGCGAAAAGAATGCCAAGCCCGCCAAACGTATGGCGTTTTATTATCTGCCCAACGGCATTACGCGGCGCGGTTTTTTTCCGGGCGAAAGCGACCGCGCGCTGCCGAAGTTTGCCGGGCAAAACAACGTGTGGCGATTTGAGGGCAAGACGGTGCCGATCGGCAGCCATCCGCTCACCTTTACGCCCACGCTCGCAC
>WTHG01000379.1 GCA_011523245.1 Verrucomicrobiales bacterium
GGATTCGTAAAATTATCCGGCGTGCCCACGCCCCATTTGCCGATGCACGCCGTGCGATAGCCCGCACCTTTGAGCATTGAAGCAACTGTCGGTTGATCTGGCTGGATAACAATTGGTTGCGTCGAATTACCGCGCACCACCGTGCGCCCCATGTGCCGACCGGTGAGTAGCACGCTGCGCGAAGGCGCACACACGGTGCTGCCCGCATAAAACTGCGTAAACCGCATCCCTTCCCGCGCCATCGCATCCAGCCGCGGAGTTTTCAAAGTCTTCTGTCCAAAGCAACCCAGATCGCCATAGCCCAGATCATCGGCGAGGATGAGAATAAAGTTCGGCGGCTTAGCGGCCAGCACCGGCAGCGACACGCATAAGAACAAAAGGAATAGAAAACGCATCGGCGTAGTGTGCGCGGGAAAGGCAGGTGGGGCAAGTTTTCCAGTTTCCCGAATTACTTCACTTTAGTGGTGCCACCAGTTCGAGCAGTGCCTCACCCACGTGACGCGGGCCAGCGGCGGTGGAGGCACGAAGGGTCACCGGTTGATTGAAGGGACCGGGATTCGGGCCAGTTTGCAGGCGCAATGTGGCAGTGGATTGGCCGGGCTCCAAACGGATGGATTCGCATTGCACATCGCGCATGTGGCGCGGCACGCGTAGTTCCAGCAACAGCGCCTGCCCAAGGGCGGCGTTGGCGCGGCCAACCTTGACGGTGAGTTCCCGCGATTGGTTCGGGCCGAGTGCCAATGAGCCGTTCGCCGGCTCGACGGACACGTTGCCCTGAGCAGCTACGCTAATGAGCTGATCATTACGCTCGCGCGAGGTGTAGCTGATGAGGTGTTTGCTGCCGTCGAAATCGGTCAGCTCCCCGATCAACATCACCTGCAACCGGCTGGTGCGCCCCACTTCCACGCGAGCGGGAAAACGGTACGGATACTTGAACGACTCCCTGCCCGGTTCCACGGTGATAATCTGATCAGTGACGCCCTGCAGGTGGCGAATTTGCTTATCCGCCAACCGCACCTTGAGCGGGCCTTCGAAGCCGTTTCGATGCAGCGCGTATTCCCGGTGAAAAGTGCTGCCGCCGGGCATGGCGGTGATGATGCGGTACACACCTTCGTGTTTGAACGGCACGATCGGCACTACGCCGAGCAGGAGATGATCCAACCCTTCCGGCGTAGCCGCGGCGCGTGTGGCATTGCGATCACCGAGATTGCCCGTACCCGTCACGGTGAGCCGATGCACGTCAATGGGTGTGTTGGCCGGCGCGATGAATTCCAGATTCGCCTCCTTGCCGTTGGCCGCGATAAGGTCGTTGTTCACGGTCACATTTTTCGGCAGGCCCTCGAATGCCAAACGCACTTCGCCTTTAAAACCACCGAGGCGTTCAAGCGCCACCTTAAACTTCGGCCGGCGCTTGGCGTCCTCGGCCTTGAGCTTGCGGACGGTGGCGGTGGCAGTGCGTTTCTCGGTGGACAATGCGCGGATACGCGCGGCAGCCGTGGGGTCGGTTTTCTGAACGGCCTTAGCGGCACTTACCTCGGCATCAATTTCCGTCATGCGTTTTTCCAGCTGCTCAATTTCGGCGTGATTATCCTCCAAGCCGCCTACGGGATCGCGAGTGACGTTGTAATGCGCGGCGGTCAAGGAGAGCTTGAAATCGGGCTGGGCCGCTGGCGCGGCGGTGAGGCGATAGGCGAAGGCAAGACCGCCGCGAGAACGAAATCGATCGCGCACACGCACGGTGTAAACGCCGCTCTTAGGCGCGGTGAAGGTGAGTAAGGGGTCAGGCTGGCCGGCGGCACGGTCATCGTTGGTGGCAAGCTGTTTGCCCTCGGCATTGAGAATGCTGAGGTCGGCATCCAGCGGGCTACCCAGTGACGCGGCGGCAAGGTCCAGCGTGACGGACTGTTTTTCGTCCAGTTGCAGCGTCCACTCGTCCGTTTCGCCTGGCTGTAAAATGCGGCCGTTCAACACTACCGGTACAGTGGCGGGCTCCGTGGCGGGCTCCAGACGCTCGGGATGGTTGCCCACCACGAAGGTCGACTCGCCCAGTTGCTCAACCGGCGCGACGAATTGTTCGCCAGCCTTCGCGGGAATGGTAAGGGCCACGGCGCGCGGTTTCAGTCCCGGTCCATGCACCTCGGCCGAAACGGTGGTTCCGCGTTGGGCGCCAAGTGGGTACGTATACAGGATACGTGGACCGCGCGTGAGAGTGAGCCGGTAAATATGGTTTTGCTGACCCCAAAATTTCGCGTCCCGCAAACTCACAGCGTACCGGCCGGTTGTTGGGGCACGAAACCAATGCACGGGATCGCCGCCGCGCGCGGTGTACTGCGTGGGCAACGGGCGGCCAGCCGGATCCTCCACACTCAACACCAGATTCACCGGCGAGCCAAATCGCTTGGCGGCGGCGTCGCAAACAATGACGTCACCGGCCTTGGCTTCGAGCGTCCAGATATCGACGTCCTCGCGCGGGAAGATGCGACCATTGGCGGTAACGGGCAAGGTCACTGCCTGCGGCAACGGGCGGCCGTCAATTTCCTCCTCCATCACCTCGGGCAGGTTGCCCACCACAAACCGTAACGCGCGCGTGGCGCCCTGAGAGGTCCAGCACCGCCAGTAGCGGTCGCCCAACGGCGCGTTGGCGGCGAGGACGATTTCGTTGGCATGATCTTTAGGGTAATCCTCGCCGCGTTGGGAGAGCGGCTGAAAAATGAGCGGGCCCTCGAACCACGTGGTTTCCACGCGAGGCACGGTCGACTTGAATTGCACACCCGGCCCGAGCATCTCGAACCGGGCCTGCCCATGAAAATAATAACCGCCCACACGCACGGGCACGGTGGTGTCTCGCTGACCACCTGCAGGGTAAATGTACTCGATGTCCGGCGGCTCGGCGGCGGCGGGAAACATTAGTCCGCCGAGCAGCAGTATGGCGAACCAGCGATTCATACTAGAGGAGTTCCTTGATCACGCGCCCGCTGTTGGTGAGCATGATTGGGCGACCTTCAGGCGTGTGCATCTCGCTGCGTGGATCAATGCCCAGCCGGTCATACACCGTGGCGCAAAGATCCTCCGGACCATAGGGTTTTTCCGCCGGGTCCATCGCCCACTTGTCGCTCTTGCCGATCACGCGGCCGCCCTGGATGCCGCCGCCGCCGAGCAGCACGGTGAAGCAGCGGCTCCAATGATCACGCCCGGCGTCCTTATTGATCTTCGGCGTGCGGCCGAATTCGCCTGTGACAACCACCATCGTTTTTTCCAACAACCCGCGGTCATGCAGGTCGTTGAACAACGTGGGAATAGCGAGATCGAACTTGGGCAGCAAATCCTCCTCTAGCACGCGGAAGTTATAGTAATGCGTGTCCCAGTTGGAATGATCCACAGTCACGCAGCGCACCCCGGCTTCGATTAGGCGGCGGGCCATCAGGCAGCTTTGGCCCAGGGTGGTGCGGCCGTAGGCGTCGCGCAGCTTGTCTTTTTCCTGATGGATATCGAAGGCCTTCTTGGCCAGCGGCGAGGTCATCAGGTCCATCGCCCGCTGGGCAAACACGCCAAACTCCTTGGCACCGCTGTTGGCTCGTTGCTCGGCGCGTTGTTGAAACCGATCCACGTCCTGCAACAGCGATTGCCGATCGGCCACGCGTGAGGCATCCACTGCCAATGGCGGTTGAAGATCCGGCACTTTGAATCCCGGCGAAGCGGGGTCCGCCTCGATGGTGAACGGCACGGCGTCCGGCCCGAGATACGCCGAGCTGCCGCTGTTATGCATATTCGGGAGGCAGACGTAGGGCGGGATGGCGCCGCGGGCGCCGAGCTTATGAGCAATGACCGAGCCCATTGAGGGATGCTGATTGTTTGGCTTGAGACCGCCATTGAATCCGCTGGTGGGATGGAAGCCGGTAAACATGTAATGATCGGCCGGTCCGTGGCCTGCGTTACGGTGGGTGAAGGATCGCACCTGCGAAAAGTGGTGCATCACCTTGGCTGTTTGCTTAAGGTGCTCGCCCACGCGCACGCCCGGTAGGTTTGTAGGGATACTGCCGAACGGCCCGCGCACATCCTCGGGCGCATTGGGCTTGAGATCAAACGTGTCGATTGTGCTCATGCCGCCCTTGAGGAACACGAAGATAAAATTGGTGGCGTTACCTTTTAGCTTAGGCTCGGCCGCCAGCAACTGCGCCAACGGCAAGTTCACTCCCAGCGCTCCCGCTGCGCCCACGCGCAGAAAGTCCCGCCGCCGAATTCCGTCACAATACGCTTTTTTCATTTTTTACTCCTGTTCCAAACTATCATTTCGACGCTAGTGATTGAAGATAAATTCCACCGAATTCAACATCGCCCACGCGAGGTCCTCGGCGGCCTTGCGACGCTGGCCTTGGCGGCTGCCGAGGTGCTGTACCGCGCGTTCGCGCTCGGCGACGTTGGGTTCGCGATTATATATGGTGAGGTATAACTGGCGGGCCAATGCGGCGTCATCCGCATGGCGTTGTTCCAACCTGCCAAGGTGGCCGCCGGCATGGGCAAGTTTGGCCTCCAGTTCGGGCGAATTCATCAGATGCAACGCCTGCGCTATGCTGGCACCGACGGCGCGTTCACACTCGCACACGGAAGCGCGCGCGGGCCGGCCGAAGAGTTTTAGGAAATAATGCTGCACTTGGCTGTCCCACAGTTGAATGGCGCGAACCCCGGCGGGAACGCCGTGGAATTTCTCCTCCACCCCGGTCACCTGACTCACCGCATCCAGCAACACCTCCGCCGGCAAGCGCCGCAACAGAGCGCGGGAATAATTGCGTTCATCCAGCTCGTTGGTTGCGTTGGGTTCGCTGGAGAGTTGATAAGTGCGCGAGGCGGTGATCAGGCGGATCATGGCACGTAAGTCGTATTCGTTTTCCGCGAGCGCCTTGGCCAAGGCCGTCATCAGCTCGGGATTGCTCGGCGGATTGGTGGCGCGCAAATCATCCACCGGCTCGATCAGGCCACGGCCCATAAAGTGCGCCCAAATTCGGTTGGCGAGGTTGCGGGCAAACCACGGGTTGTTCGGTTGGGTCATCCAATCGGCTAAAGCCTGTCGACGATCTCCTTCCGGCGCGGCTTCGGGCATGGCGGTGCCGAGCGCGTAGGGAAAGATCGGTGCGCCTGTACGGGGGTGTTTGCTCTTAGGGTCGCCTTCGGCCAGCAGGGCCTCGGTCTCGCCCAGTTTCTTATATTTCACCTGAGCGAAAAATGCACGCATGCCCTGATAATCTTGCTGGGTCCATTGATCATAAGGATGCTGGTGGCATTCGGCGCAGGTGATGCGCACGCCGAGAAACACCTGCGAGGTCATCGCCGCCATCTCGCCGGGCTTGGCGGCCACCTTGTAAAAGAACCCGGCCGGCTGGTTTTGCAGCGGCCCTTCGGCGGTAAGTAGCTCACGAGTCCATTGATCAAGCGGCCGGTTGTCCTGCATGGCGCCGCGGATCCACTGATAATAGGCAAAGGCATTTTCGTGCCCAAGCGCAAGGCGATCGACCCTTAATAGGTCGCTCCATTTGAGTGCCCAGAAATCGGCGAACTCAGGCCGCTTCATTAATGCCTCGACCAGTTGCGCGCGTTTATCTTTCCGTGTGTCCTTAAGAAACACCTCGGTCTCAGCGGCGGTCGGCAGTGTGCCGATCAAATCAAGATGCGCGCGCCGCAGGAAGGTGGCGTCATCCGTGAGGCCAGAAGGGTGAACATTCAGCCGAGTCAAATGCCGGTCTACATGGCGATCGATGAAATTATGAACGGGACGTGCGGGCAGTGTCGGCTTGGGTCCCGGTCGCGGCACGATCGCCTGAAACACCGACACCTTGCCCTGGAACCGCGCCATCACGGCAGTTTGCCCGATGCTGTTACCAATCGTCACCTCACCCTGTTCATCCACCTTGGCCATACCCACATCGTTGGAATGAAACACCGCCTGCCATGTGACATCCGCCTCGCGGCCATCCGCGTAGCGGGCGATCACCTTGAGCGGTTGTCGGGCACTGAAGGGCAACACCGCCCGCGCCGGTTCCATGCGCAACGCCACCATCGCCGGGCGTTTTTCTTCAGCAAACGTCAGGCCGCCGCGGATCCAATCGTGTAGCACTTCGTATTCGCGCGAGCCCTTTTGCAGGCGGACGCCGCCGCCATGCCCCACCTCGCCAGTGGCTTTGCGCAAAAACAAACTGGCCTCGGGAGCCGCCTGAGTGATTCGCCGACCACGCGCTTCCTTGAGGATGGATTGATAATCGCCCTCCGGATCCGCGCCGAATACCGAAAGTTTGAAACCGTTTTGCCCCTCCGCCTTGCCGTGACAAGCGGAACCATTGCAACCCAACCGGCTCAGCAGCGGCTTCACATCATTCATGAAATCCACTGCCGCCACTGCCGGATTGATTGCCAGCAGCCATAGCAACAGAATGGAACGACCCGTCATCGGCCTCATGATGCCTCATCCGACGCTGGATGCACCCTTTTTCGTTCAATGATTTTCACCAGTTTTTCGCAGTGCAAAAGGCTCGAATAACCCGACGGTGTCCGGTAGTCTGAAGGCTGTTCATGCGTAGTGTTTTTTCAATTGTTTGGTTGGTTTTAGCCAGTGGGGCGGTGGCTTTTGACAAACCGACGGCGGCGTTTTTGGAGGCGCATTGTTTTGATTGCCACGGGGACGGGGCGGCGAAGGGAGGATTGGATCTGGAAAAGCTGGGGCGCGATCTTTCGGATGTGGCGACGTTTGTGAAGTGGGAACGGATTTTTGATCGCGTGACGGCGGGGGAAATGCCGCCGAAGAAGGTGACGGATCGGCCGGAGGCCAAGGAGTTGACGGCGTTTCGCGCGGCACTGGAGCCGCGGCTGGTGCAGGCGCATGCGGCGGCAAAAGGGACGGTGCTGCGGCGGCTGAACCGGCGCGAGTACGAGAACACGATGAACGACCTCTTCGGCACGGCACTGGAGTTGGAGGAGATGCTGCCGGAAGACGGGCGCTCGCATGAGTTCGACAACGTCGGGCACGCACTGGGCATTTCGATGCAGCACATGAAGATGTACCTGCACGCGGCGGGCGTGGTGCTGGACGAGGCGATTGCAAAGACGCCGGACAAGCCCAAGCCGGATAAGAAGGTGGGGCGGTACAGCGACGATGGAAACTCGAAAAGGTTTATCGGCGATACGTGGTTGAAGCTGAAGGATGATTCGATCGTGCGCTTTCAACGCACGGGTTATCCCTCGGGCATGGTTCGCTCGGCGCGCACGAGCAAGGAGGGCTATTACCGCGTGAAGGTGCACGGCTTTGCTTATCAAGCGGACAAGCCTGTCACGTTCTCGGTGGGCCTGGTCACGTATGCGCGTGGTGCGCCGCAGCCAGTGGTCGGCTATTTTTCCTTTCCGCCCGGGGGGCCGGACAAGATGCACACGGTGGAATTGACCGTGAAGATCGGCGCACAATACATGATCAGTGTGGAGCCTTACGGCATCATTGATCCGGATCTTGGTCGCCGGCGTAAGGAAAAGATTCCACTGAGCACCGTGAAGACACCCGGCCTCGGCATTCACTCCGTGGAACTGGAGGGACCGTTGTACGAGGAGTTTCCCACGGCGGGCCACAAGCTGCTGATGGCAGGGCTGGATCGCAAAGAGATTCCGCCGCGCAATCCGAACGACCGCAACCGATCCTGGTACAAGCCACAGTTTGAAATCAAATCCACCGATGAACAGGCCGACGCCGAACAGGCGCTCGGACGTTTGGCCAATGCCGCGTTTCGTCGACCGGTAGCGCCGCATGAGGTAATGCCATACGTGCACCTCTTCTCGGCTGAACGCAAAAAAGGTGAGCCCTTTGAGACTGCCCTGCGCACGGCGGCCACGGCGGTGTTGAGTTCGCCGCATTTTCTGTTTCTGCGCGAACCCGCCGGGGCACTGGATGACTTTGCGCTGGCCAATCGCCTGTCCTATTTCCTCACGCGCACCGCGCCGGATGCCGAACTGCTTGCACTCGCCAAGCAGGGCCAACTGCGTGCCCAGCTCCGCGCCCAGACCGAGCGCCTGTTGAAGGACGACCGCTTCGAGCGCTTTATCACGGACTTCACCGAGGCGTGGCTGAACCTGCGTGAAATGGATTTCACTGTGCCCGACCGCACACTGTATCCGGAGTACGAGCCCTACCTGCGCTTTTCCATGCCGCGCGAAACACAGTCGTTCCTGCGCGAGTTGATCGCCAGCAACCTCCCTGCCGCCAACATCGTGAAGAGCGATTTTGCGATGCTCAACGATCGCATGGCCGAGCACTACGGCATCGAGGGCGTGACCGGTTCGCAATTCCGCAAAGTGAAACTGCCCGCCGACAGTTGGCGCGGCGGCTTCCTCAGCCAGGGCAGCGTGATGAAGGTTTCCGCCAATGGCTCCACCACCTCGCCCGTGGTGCGCGGCGTGTACGTGATGGAACGCATCCTCGGCATCACGCCCACCCCGCCACCGCCGAACATCCCCGGCGTGGAACCGGATATCCGCGGTGCCGCCACTCTGCGCGAGCTGCTTGACAAACATCGGGACGTCGCCAGCTGCGCCTCCTGCCACAACCACATCGACCCACTCGGGTTCGCGCTGGAAAGCTTCGACGTCATCGGCCTGCACCGCGATCGCTTTCGCAATCGCAGCTCCGAAAGCGAAAAGGTCAACGTCGAGGTCCGCGGACGTAGAGTACAATACCGGCTCGGCCCGCCCGTGGACAGCTCCGGCAAATTCCTCGACGGCAGTGCTTACACCGATTTCCGCGCCTACCGCGATTACCTCGCCACGCATGATGACCGCCTTGCCCGCGCTTTTGCCGGCAAACTGCTCACCTTCGCCACCGGCCGCGAGCTGGGCTTTTCCGACCGTGCCGAGCTGGACCGCATTGTCGCCGACACCGCCCAAAACAAACATCGCCTGCGCGACCTGATTCATCGTATTATTCAATCCGAGATTTTCCTGAACAAATAACATGAGCTACATCGCCACCAAAACCTCGTTGAATCGCCGCGCCTTTCTTAAGGGCTCCGGCGCCACCGTGGCCCTGCCTTTTCTGAGTGCCATGATGCCGGCCTTTGCCAAGGCTGATGCTGCTCCAAAACGTTTTGTGGCGATGAACGCTGGGCTGGGCTTTCACGCGCCGAACTTCATTCCCACGGAGGCCGGGGCGGATTACAAGGCGCCCGTTTACCTGCAAAAGCTCGAGAAACACCGGAAGGATTTCACGGTGTTCTCCGGGTTGTCGCACCCGAACTCCAACGGCGCCAACGGCCACACCAGTGAGCTCACCTGGCTAACCAGCGCGCCACGGCCGGGTCTGGCGGGGTTCAAGAACACCATCTCGCTCGATCAACTCATGGCCAAGCATATCGGTGCGGCCACGCGTTTCCCCTCAATGACCATCGGCGCGCGTGGGGCGTCGCTGTCATGGACAGCCAACGGCGTGCAGATCCCCGTGCAGATGCATCCCACCAAAATCTTCCGCCAACTGTTCGTCAATGGCACGGAAGCGGAAGTGGCGGAGGAAATCAAAAACCTCGAACGCGGTCGCAGTATCCTCGACACGGTGCTGGATGACGCCAAGGTGCTTAGCATCACCCTCGGCGCGCGGGACCGCGAGAAGCTCGACGAATATTTCACC
>WTHG01000108.1 GCA_011523245.1 Verrucomicrobiales bacterium
GTGGCCACAATCACCTCCGCCAGCGATGGCGCCTCGCGGCAACGCTCCACGACGTGCTGAATGAGCGGCTTTCCCGCGATGGGATGCAGCGGCTTGCCGGGGAACCGCGTGGAAGCATAACGAGCTGGGATGATGCCTATGATTTTCATGACTGCTCCAAAATCCAATCTACTGCCCCTGCCACATCATCCACCACCGTGGCCCGGCCGGCCAGCTCGGGCTCGGCCTGTTCCAGTTCGGCACCGTAACCGGTCCGGACGAGGATGCTCTGTTTCACGCCGGCGTTCCAGCCGCATTCGAGATCGGCGGTTTTGTCACCGACCATGTAACTCTGCTCGAGGTCGATGCCGAATTCCGCCGCGGCATCGTGCAGAAACTTCGGGCTGGGCTTACGGCCGTAGCTGGGTTTCTCAGGGGACTCGGGCGCAAAATAGATTTTAACGAACTCAATTCCATCGGACTCAGCCAGCTCGGCAACGAGCTTTTCATTCACCGCGTGCATATCGGCCTCCGTGTAATAGCCACGGCCAATGCCGGATTGATTGGTGACGATGAACAGCGTGAAACCGGCGTCCATCAGCCGGCGCAGAGCGGGTCCGCTGCCGGGGATAATCACGAGTTGATTGGGGTCGTGCAGGTAATGCCGCTCCACATTGAGCGTGCCATCGCGGTCGAGGAAAACGGCGCGGTTCATGCGAAGCTGGCCGCCAGTTCCTTGGGAGTCACGGTGGCAGTACCGATCTTGCCGACCACCACACCGGCCGCGTGATTGGCAAACAATGTGGCTTCCAGCGGCGAGGCACCCGCGGCCACTGCGGCGGTAAAGCTGGCGATCACGGTGTCGCCGGCACCGGAAACATCAAACACTTCCTGCGCCATGGTGGGAATGACCACCGGCCGGGTGCCACGCCGGGCCAGCAGCATGCCTTGTTCGCTCAAGGTCACGAGTAACAACGCCGGCTGATACGTCGCCTGCACGGCTTTCACCGCGGCTATCAAATTTTTATCACGCAACGGATTTGAGTGGCGCGTCTCATCCGTGAGCCCCGCCAATTCAAACAGCTCCCCCCGATTAGGAGTAATCAGCGACAGGCCGGAAATGTCCAGTTGATGCGAGGGCTTGGGGTCTAGGCTCAGCCAAATACCGCGCGGCCGGCACAAAGCGCGCAGGCCTTCGAGCAGTTCCTGCGTCACAACGCCTTTGTTATAATCACCGATAATGATGGCATCGGTTCCCTCAATTGCCTTCTCAATCGCGGTTAACAACCGCTTGGTCGTCCGACCATCCCCGGCCTGTTTTGTCTCGCGATCGATGCGCACAACTTGTTGCTGATGGGCCACCACGCGTGTCTTGCGGGTGGTCATCCGGTCGGTCACCGGCTTCAACCCGCCACTTTCAACGGATTCCTCCTTGAGCAATGCCCGCAGTCGCTTGGCCCCATCGTCCTTGCCCACCAAACCAAACAACTCCACGCCCGCACCTAACGCCGTAAGGTTGCGTGCCACATTAGCCGCGCCTCCGGGCATAAAGCTTTCGCGTTCAAACTCCACCACCGGCACGGGAGCTTCGGGGGAGATGCGTTTGACATGGCCCCAAAGAAACTGGTCCAGCATCACGTCGCCCACCACCAACACCCGGCTCTTGGCGGCGGCACGCAACAGGGCTTTGACGCGGCGGCTTGTGAGAGTGTTACTCATCCAAAAAAGCGGTCAACGGACTGGTCGCCTGCGCGGTGGTATGGGTGGCGCCCAACCCGATTTCATAAGCCATACGGCCGGCTTCCACCGCTTGCGCAAAGGCACGAGCCATGCGGCAGGGATCATCATTCACAGCAATGGCGGTGTTCACCAACGCGGCGTCCGCGCCTAGCTCCATTGCCTCGGCGGCATGACTTGGCGCACCAATGCCGGCATCGACGACCACCGGCACAGTAGCTTGGTCCAAAATAATGCGAATCTGGTCGCGTGTTTGCAGGCCGCCATTGCTGCCGATCGGCGCGCCCAGCGGCATCACGGTGGCGCAGCCGACTTCCTGTAATCGCTTGGCAATCACGGGATCGGCGTTGATATAGGGCAGTACCGTGAAACCTTCGCTCACCAACTGTTCGGCGGCCGCCAGCGTTTCCACCGGATCAGGCAGGAGATAGCGTGGGTCCGGATGGATCTCGAGCTTCACCCACTTGGGCAAGCCGGCTGCCACCGCCAAACGCGCTAGGCGCACAGCTTCCTCGGCGTTCATGGCGCCGCTGGTGTTCGGCAGCAGCAGGTATTTCTCCGGATCAATAAATTCCAGAATATTGGCAAAGGGATCCTTTTCGCCACTGAGATCGGCGCGGCGCAGGGCGACGGTCACCATCTCCGTACCACTGGCCGCGAGGGCATCGCGCATCAGCTCGGGCGACGCAAATTTCCCCGTGCCCAAAATCAGGCGCGAGGTAAATTCGCGATCGGCAATCTTCAACGGCGCCACAGCCACGC
>WTHG01000540.1 GCA_011523245.1 Verrucomicrobiales bacterium
GGATGTGCTTGGCCATGCCGACGGCGGTGATGACGGAGTCTAATGAGAACACCAGATCCAAAACGGCGATCTGAGCCAACACGGAGCCGTATGTTGCTACGGTGGTGGATTGTTCTTCTTCCGTATTACCGGAAAGCGAGTGATGGATTTCCTGCGTGGATTTCCAAATGAGAAACAGCCCGCCGAAGAGGAGAATTAAATCGCGCCCGGAAAACCCATGGCCGGCGACGTCGAACAGATCCTTCGTCAGCCCCATCACCCAACTGATGGAAAGCAGCAAGAGGATGCGCAACACCATGGCCAGAGCGAGGCCGGTGAGGCGGGCTTTCTTTTGTTGATGCTCCGGCAGCCGGTCGACGAGGATGCTGATGAAGATGATGTTGTCGATGCCCAGCACAATCTCCAGCACGGTGAGTGTGAACAGGGCAATCCAAGCCTCAGGTGATGCAATCCATTCCATGACAAGTATCCTTGGCGTCGGGAGGGCGAATTTTGAAAGGAAATCATAAATCAGCAATGACGGGTTACTGACAATCCGCCATTGCAGCGGGCGGCGGTTTTCACCATTATCCCCGCCCCATGCCGCAGATGCGCCGCCAATATCCGTTCCATCTCATCGAGCCTCAATGGCAGAACCGGTGGGATGCGCAGGAAACATTTCGTGCCTTTAACCCCGGTCAGCCGCCGGCTGCTGAGCATCCTTTTGCCGCGCGGCATGGTGAGGCAGCGCCGGAGAGCCTCGAGAAATACTACATCCTCGACATGTTCCCGTACCCTTCGGGGGCAGGCCTGCATGTGGGGCATCCCGAAGGCTACACAGCCACCGATATCCTTGCGCGCTTTGAACGCATGCGCGGGAAGCATGTGCTGCATCCGATGGGCTGGGATGCCTTTGGCTTGCCTGCCGAGCAGTACGCGATCAAGACCGGCCAGCATCCGCGGCAGACGACCGAGGAAAATGTCGCCAACTTCAAGCGACAGATCAAGAGCCTCGGCTTCAGCTACGATTGGAGCCGTGAGGCGAACACCACCGAGCCGGGGTATTTCAAATGGAGCCAATGGATTTTCCTGCAGTTGTACGATTCTTGGTTTAACCCCGCTAGCAACAAGGCGGAGCCAATCGAGACGCTGGAGTATCCGTCCGACGTCACCAGCGACGAAGCCAAACGCGCGTATCGGGATGAGCATCGGCTTGCGTATGTTTCCCATGCGCCGGTGAACTGGTGTCCGGAACTGGGCACGGTGCTGGCTAATGAAGAGGTGATCGATGGCAAGAGCGAGGTGGGCGGCCACCCGGTAGTGCGCAAGCCGATGCGCCAATGGATGCTGCGGATCACGGCGTTTGCCCAGCGGTTATTGGATGATCTGGATACGATCGACTGGAGTGATTCGTTGAAGGAAATGCAACGGAACTGGATTGGCCGCAGTGAAGGGGCGGAGGTTACGTTTACGGTTCAGGAATCCGGCGAAGAGATTGTGGTGTTTACCACACGGCCGGATACGTTGTTTGGGGCGACGTATATGGTGTTGTCGCCGGAACATGAATTGGTGGATGCGCTCACCACCGAAGCGCAGCGCGAGGCGGTGGGGGCGTATCGTGAGGCGGCCGCGCGCAAGAGCGATCTGGAACGCACCGAGCTGGCCAAGGATAAGACCGGCGTATTCACCGGCGCTTACGCGATCAATCCGGTCAACGACGAGCCCGTGCCGATTTGGATCGCTGATTACGTTTTGTCGAGCTACGGCACCGGCGCGATCATGGCTGTGCCGGCGCATGACGAGCGCGATCTGGAGTTTGCACAGAAATTTGAACTGCCCGTGCGAGTGGTAGTTGAGGCTCCGGACGGAGAATCCCTCGGTTTCACCGGCAACGGCACCAGCGTGGAGAGCGGGTTTCTCACCGGCCTGCCAACGCCGGAAGCCAAGGCGAAGATCACCGATTGGCTGCAGGAAAACGGCAAAGGTAAGCGCACTATTAATTTCAAGCTGCGCGACTGGCTGTTCAGTCGACAGCGTTACTGGGGCGAGCCATTCCCGATTGTCTGGCGCGATGGTCGGCACGAGGCGGTTTCGGAAAATGATCTGCCCGTGCTGCCGCCGGAACTGGACGATTACAAGCCCACTACCGACGGCGATCCGCCGCTGGCGCGCGCGGTCGATTGGGTGAATTTGCCCGACGGAGTTCTGCGTGAGACCAACACCATGCCCCAATGGGCGGGCAGTTGCTGGTATTACCTGCGGTATCTCGACGCCCAAAACGACGAGCGCTTTGCCGGGAAGGCAGCTGAAAAATACTGGATGAATGTCGACCTCTACGTGGGGGGGGCGGAACATGCGGTGTTGCACCTGCTGTACGCGCGGTTCTGGCACAAAGTGCTGTTTGATCTCGGTTATGTCTCCACGCCTGAACCGTTCCAGCGGCTGGTGAATCAGGGTATTATCCTCGGTGAGGACGGCCAGAAAATGAGC
>WTHG01000395.1 GCA_011523245.1 Verrucomicrobiales bacterium
ATGGCCCCAATTTCACCGAGAGACAGGGCCCCAGTGAGCGCTAGGAGGCCGCACCCCAGCCAGACGAGCAGGACGAGGCCGTCATTGCCCAAGGCGTGGGCGAAACCGCCGGTGGCCCCGAAGATGCCGGCTCCGACCATGGTGGCCACCACGGCAGCAGTGGCGGACCAAAACCCGAGCGGGCGATCGGCAGTGTTATCGCTCACTGTTGGTTGGCGTAGTATATGATCGTGCCAATAAGGGCGGCACCAGCGAGAGCGGCAAGGGTGATCTTGATCCAGCTCCACGGGCGCTCGCCTTGAACCTCACCAGTGCGGGCGTTGACCAGGAATTGATAGGTCTTATCCTTGAAGCGGTACGCGCTGATCCAGACAGGTAGCAGGATGTACTTGAAGGTGATGTCCGAGTAGTAGGTAGTTTTGTGATGGATGCGCTGTTCGTCGCCGCCGATGTCCCAGCGGATTTTTTCCTCGATCTCAGGCTCCATCTTTATTTTTGCAATATCGAATCCACCACGTAGATCAACCGTGTAACTTTCACTTTGAAACCCGCTCAGGAAAGCGTTTTCGTAAGGAGTGAGAGCCGGAAGATCCCATGGCTCAAGTTCATCAACATATTCGCGGGGCAGAGTGTCACTTGCCGGAACGAGAATGTCATCAAATTTGACCCATACTCGGCCTGAAGCAGGGTACCAACGAATTCTTCGTTCCTGACGGGTTCTGCTGTTCCCTTCACTATCCGTATAGCTTACCGAAACATAATAGGCTTCGCCTCGCTGCCCCATGTAATCAGTGGTGGTATCACTATCATAAGTCCAGTGTGGAAGATAGAGGCCCTTCAGCTTTTGAATGTCCCGAGCAAAATGCTTTAGTTTATTTGGCGCGAACCAGAGGCCATTAATCCATTCCCGAAAATGGCCGATACTTTCATCTCGGGTAACTGCAAAGGGCAGTAAGGCTTGGGGTTTTATTACGTTAGCTTCTTTCGGTTGTTGAACAAAGGGCGTGCCGCAGAATGCGCAGTCACCGGAAGTTTGATTAGGATCGAGCTGATTTTCCGCACCGCAGGCATCGCAGGTTACTTCGGCAACAACCGTGGTGGCGGCGCCGGATTCCAGTGAAGCCAGTTGGCTTTCGAAATCGTGTTCCAACACTTCGCCCGTGGGGGTGGGGCATTCCACCTTTGCACCGCAATAGGGGCACTCCATTTTGGCTGCGCCCGGGCTGTAAATGAGATCGCCCCCACAGCCCGCGCAGGGAAAAGTGGTAGGACCGCCTTCTTTACTCTGGGCGCTTTTGGCTTCGGGCGTTTCGGGGCCTTGCAGCCCAGGCAGCGTGCTGACTGGGGTCCAGTTTTCGCTGCCCTCGGTATAGGCGAGATCGGTTTCCTTTAGTGTGCCGTTCGCGAGCAGATCACGGACTTCTTCCAGCGAGTAGGGCCCGAAGTTTTCTCCATCACGATTGATGGTGATTTGCATGTAAACTTAGACCAACGGTGGCGGTTCTTGGGAAGGCAGGGGAGGAGCGCCTTCGGCGCCGGGGAGAGGAGGAGGGCCGAACAAACCAGCCAGCTCGGGAACTTCGCCGGCTTTAGTCCAGTTGGCCATGCCTTTGGCCCAGACCAGCATATCCGGCTTGAAGCTGCCGTCCGCCGCCATGGCTTTGAGGCGGTCGACTGGATAGGGGCCGTACTGTTGATTATCAATGCCGACCTTGTATTCGGTGGTGGCAGCGGGTGCAGCGCCGGGCAGCGGCGGGGCGGCTTGTTGTTGCTGTTGCGGCTGGGCGCCGGCGGCGAGGGCACCGCCCATTTGGTTGGCCATCATCACGCCCATGGCCATTTCCATGCCAGCACCGGCGGCTCCGGTGCCCCCGGGGTTGTTGGCCATGTCGCCCATGGCGCGGCTGGCGCGTAGAGCGGTGAGGTTCTGCATCGCCTGCGGGTTGCCCTGTGAAAGCTTGGTGGCGGAGAGCCGGCTCATTTCCATGAGTTCCTTGCGGACATCATCGGGCATGGTGAGGCTGGCTACGCGGAAACGGGTGAGCTCCAGGCCGAGGGTGCCGAGGTATTCCTGGATGGGGGCCTGGAGTTCTTCGGAGATGTCTTTCATCTGCCCGGTGAGCTTGCCGGGGTTGAGCTCCAGCTCGCCCAGGCGATCGCTCACGTTCATAACGATCTCGTCGCGCAGATCGTTGGCGATTTCGTCGACATCAAACTTGCCGTCGGTGCCGACGATTTCCTCGAGAAACTTTTTGGGATCGCCAATCTGAATGACGTAGGTGCCATTGGCGCGCAGGTCGAACATGCCGTAGCCTTCGCACTCCACCGTGACCGGGCCGCGTGTGCCCCACTTGAGGTCGGTGAATTTCGAGGTCTTCATGAAATAGACCTCGGCCTTGAACGGGCTCTCAAAACCGTGCTTCCAGCCCATCAGCGTGGACAAAATCGGCAGATTGGCGGTGGTCAGC
>WTHG01000113.1 GCA_011523245.1 Verrucomicrobiales bacterium
TCCATGAGCCGTGCGTCAGGGCGGTGCGCGAGGCGAGGGCAGTGATTGATGCTGAAGAATTGCCGTTGGCGTTGGCGGCGGTGGGTGGGGTGGCGTCGGTGCAGGATTACGAGGATTTTATGGCGGCCGGAGCGGATGCGGTGTTATGCGGTAGTTCGCCGATGTATTTGCCGGACTTGGCCGTAGAGATTAAAGCGGGCCTGGGATGAGGGAAATCTCACGTTACAATTCTGGTGGACATCTGGAAGGGCCCATTGGAAAGTCGGGCATGCGTTTTTGGACTGCTTTATTGGGCTGCGTTGTTGCGGCGTTATATTTCGTGGGCTGTTGCACTCAACCGAGAGGGGTGACTGGTGATATTCCGGTGATCGATACGCACATTCATTTGTACGACACCACGCGTGCTAGCGGTGTGCCGTGGCCACCGGTGGATGATCAGGTGTTGTACCGGCCGGTGTTGCCTGAGCATTTTGACTCAATCACCCGCGCCAATGGCGTGACGGCCACGGTGATTGTCGAGGCCAGCGACCGGGTGCCGGATAATCAATGGATTCTCGATCTGGTGGCCCATAATCCCGGCCATTACGTGGGAGTCGTTGGGAATCTGCCGGTGGGCACGGATGCCTTTGCCGCAGAGTTGAATCGGTTGGCTGAAGATTCCCGTTATGTGGGCATTCGGTTGCGGAGTTTTCCGGAGGGTGTCGAGGGCTTTACCGACGCAGTGTGGCGCGATCTGAAACAACTTTCGGATAAGGGCCTCACGCTGGACGTGTTGATGGCCAATTTTACACTGGCCGATGTACGACAAATTGCCGAGCGCTTGCCGGACTTGAAAATTCTGGTGAACCATCTTACGGGCCTGACCATTACTGGCGAACCGGCCAAAGCGGATTGGGTGGCGGAAGTGAAGGCCACCGCGGCGCATGCGAACGTGAGTTGCAAGGTGAGCGGAATTTTTCAGCGCAGCGGCCGGATGCCGGCGCCCAAGGAGGTGGCCTACTACGCGCCGATCTTCGAAGTGGTGTACGAGGCGTTTGGCGAGGATCGCGTGATCTATGGCAGTAACTGGCCGGTGACCGATCGCGGCGGCGAATACCACGAGCAACTGGCGATCATTCGCGACTATTTTGAGCCCAAAGGGCGGGCTGTTTTAGAGAAACTGTTCTGGAAAAATGCTGCTGATTTTTACGGCGTGAAACTGAATTAATTATACTCAAAATCCCGTGAATCAACGCACATTCCTTCAACGAACCCTGACCACGGCGGCTGCCGAGACCGGAGTTCAAAAGGACTTGAGGGGCAAGGAGTTAATCCCCAATCATCGCTGGCGATGTCTTGAGATACTGCCCATTTTTTGTAGAGTCCACTCAATGCATGCTGCAGTTTAGCGATCAGCCCTACGAATATTTCCCGCCCAAACCCAATCGGCTGATTGCTTGGCTGGGGGAATGGTGGTCTAGGAGATATCTTTTGACCGGACCGGAGCACCGGATCCAGTCGGTGACGGTTGAGAACGCTGGACCGGTTCAGGAGATTCAACGCGAACACGGCGCGCGGGTTTTGTTATTGCCGAACCATTCTACACACAGCGATCCGATGATAATGGCCGAAGCCTGTAGGCAGATCGGAGTGTGGTCCATTTTTATGGCAGCGTATGATGTATTTCTGCGCAGTCGAGCGCAGGGGTGGGTGATGCAGCGAATGGGGGCTTTCTCGGTTAATCGAGATGGGAGCGATCGGCGGTCCATGAAGGACGCCATTGCCACGGTGATTGATGGCCGATACGCGCTCACGGTGTTTCCCGAGGGTAACGTGTATTTCATGAACGACCGCGTGACGCCGTTTCTGGAAGGGCCAGCGTACATCGCAATGAAGGCACAGCAGGAAATGAAGGATGGCGGTCGGATCTTTGCCGTGCCGGTTTCCATCAAGGCGACTCACACCACCGATGCCCGGGTGACATTGCAGGAGACGCTCGATCACATGGCCGAGCAGCTAGGGATGGAGTCTTCTGGTGAAGACGGTATTGTTTCCCAAGTGCATGCTGTGGGCGTGGCGATGATCCAGCGAAATCTATCTCAACGTGGGTTCCTTCCTCCGAATCCGGATTACACCGATCTGCCCAAGCTTCTTCAACAATGCGCCCGGCAGATTTTGAATCAACTGGAAGCGAAAATGGGAGTGAATTCAAAGGATGACGACGGCCTAATGGATCGCATACGCGCCGTGCGTCGGGAGATTCACAAGGTGCGTTCCGATCCGGATCGAGAGATTGATCACGCGGTGGCGGCCGGTTGGGCCGATGAGGCGATCATTGCGTTCCGGATTCTCAGTTATGCCGGCAATTATCTCAGCGAAAACCCTACGCTTGATCGGGTGGGGGAGACGATTGAGAAACTGCAGGAGGATCTTTACTCCCGGGCGTTCCCGGCTTATGCGGACCGTGCAGTGACCGTGCGCTTTCG
>WTHG01000069.1:0-5039 GCA_011523245.1 Verrucomicrobiales bacterium
GCCAAATCCATAATCATGCTTTGGATGGGCGGCGGCCCGAGCCAGCTGGAAACCTTTGACCCGCATCCCGGTAAAAAAATTGCCGGCGGCACAAAGGCCATCGGTACGGCAACCAAGGGCGTCCAAATTGCCGCCGGCCTGCCACAGACTGCCGAGGTGATGGATGAGATGACGTTGGTACGGTCGGTGGTTAGCCGCGAAGGCGATCACGAACGCGGCACCTACCACGTGAAGACGGGGCATCGGCCCGATCCCACTCTGGTGCACCCGGCCATTGGCGCGGTGGTGTGTCATCAGTTGAACGGGCCGGAAGATCAACAGGTGGATATTCCCCGCCACATCTCCATTCTACCCAACCAATGGCCCGCCCGTGGCGGTTATCTCGGCGCGCAATGGGATGCCTTCAAGGTCTACAACACCGAAGGTCGCGCCGGCAATCTCACCGCACGCGTAAAACCCGAGCGGCTGGATCGGCGCCTCGATGATCTGCAGGTCGTGGAGCAAAACTTCGCCCGCCGGCGCCGGCCGCAATTGGATGAGAAAACCACGCTGCACAATCACACCATTGACAAGGCCCTACGCATGATGCGTTCAGACCAAATCAACGCATTCGATGTCACGCAGGCACCGGCCGCCACGCGCGGTGGTTTCGGTAAAACGCCCTTTGGCAACGCCTGCCTAGCCGCCGTGCAGCTCATCGAGACCGGTGTTCGTTGTGTGGAGGTTACCCTCAATGGCTGGGATACCCACGCCAATAACCACGCCTTTGTGGCCGAGCAAAACGCCATTTTGGATCCCGCCCTCGCCGGTCTGATCCGCGAATTACGCGCGCGCGATCGCCTGAAAGATACCCTCGTGGTCTGCGCCGGCGAATTTGGGCGCACGCCCAAGATCAACGCCGCCGATGGCCGGGATCATTGGCCCACCGGCTTTTCCATCGCCCTCGCCGGTGGCGGAATCCGGCGCGGTTATGTGCACGGCGAAACTGATCCGGAAGGCGTAAGCAAGGAACCCGGCAAGGCCGTCGGCGTTGCAGACGTGCACGCCACGCTCCTGCATGCTCTGGGTATTGATACTTTCAAGGAACTGATGACCCCCGTCGGCCGCCCCATGGGTCTAACCGATGGCATCATGGTCCCGGAACTGCTGACCCCGGCCTAAGCAAGGGGAGGTGGTGCTCCCCTCTCACTCCGCAGTTGTCACCCCTCCCTACCCGCCGTAGCATCGCGGCATGAAATGGACTGTTCGTTTTCTACTCGTGTTTGGAATGATCCTCGGCTCACTGGTTTCAGCCAAAGGTCCCGAGGTTCAAAAACCCAATGTGGTGTTCATCCTGACGGACGATCAGGCACCCTGGGCGCTGGGCCTTTCCGGGCATCCACACGCCGACACACCCCATCTCGACAAGCTGTTCAAGCAGGGCATGTGGCTCAAGAAATCGTACGTCGTCACCCCCGTTTGTAGCCCATCTCGCACCAGCCTGATGACCAGCCGTTACGGCAGCGAGCTGGGCGTCACAGACTGGATTCATCCGCGAAACGAACCCGACCTAGGCCTGAACCCTAAAACCGTGACCTGGACCGAGGCCATGCAGTACGCCGGCTATCGCACAGGGCTAGTGGGCAAATGGCATCTGGGTGTGCCGGACAAGTTTCACCCCACCAAGACCGGTTTCGATTATTTCATGGGTTTCCGCACCGGCGGCAACAAGGTCATCCGCCCCACGCTCGAGGTGAATGGCAAAGATCAGCAGGTCGATGGCTACACTTACGATATCCTCACCGACGACGCCCTGCGGTTCATCGACCGCAACAAAGATCGCGCGTTTTTACTTTGTCTCCATTACCGTGCCCCGCACACCGCGTGGTTACCGCAGCCGGATAGCGACCGGAAGCCGTTTGAAAATCTGGACCCGAAAATCCCAAACCCAGATTTCCCCAACCTCGATGTCGAACGCGTAAAGCGCATGACGCGCGATTATCTTGGCAGTGTAAAAGGCATAGACCGCAACGTGGGGCGTGTCTTGAAACATTTGGATCAGCTCCAACTCGCCGAAAACACCATCGTGGTCTTTACCAGCGACCACGGCTACAGCATGGGCCACAACGGCATCTGGCACAAAGGCAACGGGCACTGGGCTCTCAAGCCCGCACCGCCTGTAACCAACCCCAACATCCCGCGCAACCAACGGCCGAACATGTACGACAACTCGATCTTCGTACCCACCGCCATCCGATGGCCGGGCAAGATTGCGCCCAACTCTGCGCTAGATTTACCCGTGGCCAATCTCGATTGGTACCCTACCCTACTCAACCTCACCGGCGTGCCATTGCCCAAAGGCGAAACCATCCGTGGCCGAGATATCACGCCCGCGCTATTGGGCAAGGACATCGAATGGCCGGATGTCTGCTATGGCGAATACAGCACCCATCACCAGTCCAAAACCCACATGCGCATGATCCGCACATCCAATTGGAAGTTGGTCCGCGATTTTCTGAATCCGGAACGTGATGAGTTGTTTGATTTGAAAAATGATCCAGCCGAATCACGCAATGTGATCGGCCAAAAGAAAAACGCCGCCGTCGTCAGGGAACTCCACACCCAAATCCTTACCCGTATGAGGGCCGTGAAGGATCCTGTACTGAACAAGATCAAACCCTAACTCTGCGACCGCAGCAGGAGTCACCCAAGCCTGCTAATCACCAGTTTGAGCGGCGGCTAACACGAAAGCCTTTTGACTTTGCTCAGCCATTGACGGACGATCCGCTCATGAGATTTTCACGCCGCGATTTTCTGCAACACTCCGCTGCGGTCGCCGCCGGTTTTGGTGGGTTGCAAACCCTCAGCGCAAACCAATCCGACAAGGACGCCCTGCGTACCGAAGGCTACGGTGAATTGCAGCCTGATCCGGACCAGATTCTAGAACTGCCCAAAGGCTTCCGCTACCGTATCATTTCTCAGGCAGGTGAGCTGATGAATGACGGTCTGGTTGTGCCTGGAAAACCGGACGGAATGGCCGCCTTCCCTGGCCCCAAGGGCACGACAATTCTGGTGCGCAACCACGAGATCAATCCGGCCGTAACACCCACCGCAGGCCCCTTTGGCAAGGACAACAATAAGCTCACTGACGCGATTCGCGCCAAATTGTACGATCCCGGCGAACGCCCCAATTTAGGTGCCCGCGTGCCCTGCCTCGGCGGCACTACCACCCTAGTATACGATACTCAGCGCCAACGTACGGTGCAGCAATTCCTCAGCCTCTCCGGCACTCTGCGCAACTGCGCCGGCGGACTCACACCGTGGGGCAGTTGGATCACCTGCGAGGAAACGGTCGAACGCGCCGGTAAAGTGTGCTCGCTAGATCATGGTTATAACTTTGAAGTGCCGGCCACCGCCAAACCGCACCTGGCCAAGGCTGTAGCGCTTAAGGCGATGGGACGGTTTAATCACGAGGCCATTGCGGTTGATCCCAAGACCGGCATCGTTTATCAAACCGAAGATCGCCACGATGGACTGCTCTACCGGTTCATTCCCAACGTCAAAGGTCAACTCGCCCGCGGCGGCAAACTACAGGCGCTGGTGGTGGAGGACGCCGAAGCGTTAGATACCCGTAACTGGGAAAAGCAACGCGTACCAGTCGGGGGGAAACTGACCGTGCGTTGGCTGGAGATGGATGAGGTGGAGTCGCCCAAAGACGACCTCCGCCAGCGCGGCTTCGCCAAGGGCGCCGCCCGATTCGCACGCGGCGAAGGCATGTGGTATGCCGAAGGCTCAATCTATTTTGCCTGCACCAATGGCGGCGCCAAAAAAGCGGGGCAGGTCTGGAAACTCACCGGTGACACCCTCGAGCTGTTTGCCGAGCCGAACGACAAGGATCTGTGCGATAACTGCGACAACCTCACCGTGACCCCTTGGGGCGATGTAGTGTTGTGTGAAGACGGCGGCGGCGAACAATTTCTCGTGGGCATCACGCCCGCCGGCCGCTTTTACAAGCTTGGCCGCAACGCCAAGAGCAACAGTGAATTTGCCGGCGCCACCTTCTCACCCGATGGCTCCACGCTCTTCGTGAACATCCAGCATCAGGCCCTCACTCTGGCCATCACCGGCCCTTGGAGAGACCGGCATTAAACTGCTCAATCGACGGCTTGCCCTTCAGCCAACCGAGCTTCACAAAAAACTCATCCGTCCGCCGCATGGTGGCGATGAACATCCGGTTGCCGCCCCGTCCGTAATTGAAAAACCCATGCGCTTCCCCCGGATACGCCGCTAGTTCCGCGGCGTTGTTGGATAACTGCATCTTTTCCACGAACACCTTGGCCGTCCAGAATTTCACCGTGGGATCCTCCTCACCGTGCAACACCAGCGTTGGCGGCAGCCCCTTGCGAACGTGGTGCCATGGAGACAATTCCACCGGAGCCACCCCCATGCGTTCGCGGAGGCTGACTATGTTTTCCGCGTTCAAGAAATCCTTACGGGCCGGCACCGGTGCCAATACACAGGGCGGATTGAACAAGACCATCGCGTTCGGCACGGAGCTGATCTTACCGTCCTCACCTTTTCCTTCGAAACCGGCGATCACCCCCGTACACGCCGCCACATGGCCGCCTGCAGATCCGCCCCCCGCCGCAATCCGTCCGGGATCCACCCCCAAGCGCTTTGCATTGGCGCGAATCCACCGCACGGCGCTTTTGCCGTCCGCCACACAGGCGGTGGCCAGCGTACCATGCATATTGCGTATCCGATACTCCGCGGTCATTGCCACCATGCCCCGGCTGGCGAGATAACGGCATTGCTGCTCAAACTGCGCCGGTGTACCGCTTCTCCAGCCACCGCCAAAAAAGAACACAACCGCCGGCGCCTTTGTTCGTTGTTTGGTCGGCCGAAAAATATGCAGGTGCAGTTGGGTATCGCCCACCGTCTTGTACACCACTCTCTCCGCACCCTTTAGCTGAGCCGGCCACGTTTTTTTCGGTTGGGCCACCAAACCGGTGGCGACCAAAATCAAACTACAAATCAAGAACCGTTGCATGCGTTCACTG
>WTHG01000069.1:5139-9580 GCA_011523245.1 Verrucomicrobiales bacterium
ACCGGTGGCGACCAAAATCAAACTACAAATCAAGAACCGTTGCATGCGTTCACTGTGCCACGATCCCGTCTGATGGCAAATGATTTGGCGGACGAAGACGCTTGTGGAACACTCCGCGCATGAGCGATCCAAAAACGGTTTTGGTCACCGGCTCAGCCGGACGCGTGGGACAGGCTGCGGTGCAGGGATTACTGGAGCGTGGCCATTTAGTGCGAGGCTTCGACCGCGCGCCCTCGCCCGAATTGCCTGAGGCAACCGTGGCCGATCTCAGCGATCTTGAAGCGCTCAAGGCCGCGCTGGACGGCGTCGAGGCTCTCGTGCATTTGGCCGCCACTCCCGATGACGTGGAGGACCCGGTCAACAATCTATTTCCGCCCAACATCACCGGACTGTATCACACTCTCGAACTCGCACGCGAAGCCGGCGTGCAACGGCTCGTGCTACCCAGCAGCGGTCAGGTGAATTGGTTCCGCAATTTCGAAGGCCCCTGGCCGCTCGACGAATCCGTGCCGGTCTCGCCCAAGGGCTGGTACGCGGCCACGAAGATGTTTTTGGAAAGCATCGGGCACAGTTACTCGGTCACGCATGGCATGAGCGTCATTATTGCTCGATTGGGCTGGTGCCCCCGTGATGAAGGGCAGGTGCGCGAGATTGCCGACGAAATTATTTATCAGGATGTCTACCTCAGTCCGGCCGATGCCGGCCGGTTCTTTGTCGGCTGCGTGGAAGCCGCGCCGGAGGTGCGCTACGAAATCCTTTACGCCACCAGTAAGCCGGTTGAGACCCTACGCTATAGATTGGATCGCGCCCGTGAAATCGCCGCATTTGAGCCGCAGGAACAATGGCCCGACGGCACCGAAATCATCTTCGGCCGCCGCTGGACCGATTAATACCGATCCCACCAGTTCAACGGATGCCCCATCGGCTTATCAAAGCCCAACTGCGGAATCGTAAGCGATTCCACATGGCCATCCACAAAAGCCACATTAGCACGGCCATCATTTCGCGGCATTACCCGTGTGGGCATCAGGTTCCATAATGGGTCAGCTGGTGTCCGGATCGTCCAAGTGCCCATCGGACGGCTAACATCTTCCTCCCACTCATCCGCCGGCCGATACATCGTATCGCTCGTTACATATGCCGCATCCGCAAACAGAATGGTTTGAGCCGGGTTTCTTATTTCAGATGAATGCGGCCCATCCGACTCTGTTTCCACAGCAAACGCTCCAGCCACTGAAAGATTCATGCCATATCCAATCCCTCGGTCCGGATCGCACCGCATGAGAGGGCTTTGGTATACTCGACGATCCCCCACGTAGCTCTCCAATAAATCCGGCCATAAAGTGAGGTGCGCGTTAGGAATCACAGCGCCCTGGGCCGGCGGTCGTAAAATTGCGTGGGGCACTAATCGGTCATCATGGTCTGAGGCAAACAGCTGTTGGGCCACCGATATATTGCGGAGATTATTGAGACTATAAACCTCAAAAGCCTTACCTTTGGCTCGGGCTAACACTGGTGCCATCATGGAAAACAAAACGCCCACCAAGGCAATGGCCACCAATAACTCCGTGAGAGTAAACGCCCGCAGAGGTTTTCGGACGGGAAAATTTCTGCCCGTGATCATGCCTGAATAGACGCGACCCCGTCCGACTCGTTACACATTTCTCGCCAAATCTTCCAAAGCTTGATACCGTACTGCCATGGAATCGGAATCGGAAAATCTCTCGTCTGAACCGCAGCCGCAATCCACTCCCGTCTCCGTAACCGCCTGGCGCTGGCCCATTGTGGTGGTCGTCCTTGCCCTAATGGTGCTCGTGGCCTACATCGTTTCGATCAAGACCGCCAAGGACGCCGCCGCCGGTACCATCCGTGAAACGCGTGAAACCATTGCCGAGATCGGCGAAGCGGCTGTAACCATTGCCGAAAATTTCCAGCAGGCAAAAATTACTGAAACTTTTATCGAATCTCTGCCCGAAGTTAGCGATGCCGGCGAAGGCCGCTTGGAAGTCGCCACACTGGAAAACACCAAGGTCTTCAAACGTACCAATACCCGCACCATCCTGTGGAATAAAATCAACCTAGGCACCACCGTCACCGAGATCAAGGTTCCCGCGACTTTCCGCTATCACATTGATCTATCGGCCGAATGGAAAATTGAAGTACGCGATCAACAATGCATCGTCATTGCCCCCATGCTTTTACCCACCACTCCCGTGGCTATTCACACCGATAAACTTGAAAAACGTTCCGAGAACGGCTGGGGGCGGTTCAATGCCGATGAACAAATGGACGGACTCATGCAATCCATCACGCCCCGCCTGACCTCACACGCCTCATCCGATTCTCACTTGAACCTTGTCCGCGAACACGCCCGCAAGACCGTGGCGGAGTTCGTCCGCCAATGGCTCATGAAGGAAGATCACTGGCGCGAGGACCGGTTTCGGACCGTTACCGTGATTTTTGCTGAGGAAGCAGAGGCGGATGATTTTCCGGCGAAGCCCACCCTTCAGCTGAACTAATCATCGCCGTCTTTTCCGGTTCTGGGGCCGGGGCTTCCGGTTTCATCGGGAATATCGCCGCCGCCACAATCACTTGGATAATGCCCGCCACGCCGATGGCCGTGAGCATCACCGTCCACGTCTTCAAGGTTTCCTTCTCGGTAAACCCGCTCATCCGCTGCACCACCCAGAATCCGCTGTCATTCATCCAGGATAACGGAAACGCCCCAAACCCAATCGCCAGACAGAAATAGATGGGATGACAGCCGAGCGAACCATCCGCCGCCATGGCCGCCAAAATTGGGGCCATGATGCCCGAGCCAGTGATCATCGACACAGTCGCGGACCCTTGCGCCGCGCGAATTACCGCAGTCAGTAGCCATGCCATAAACAGCATGCCGGCCGTGCCTCCTTCGCTCACACCGATCGCCCGGATGGTGTCCCCAATGCCGGAGTGACCGATCATGGAGCCGAACGCGCCGCCCGCGCCGGTAATCAAAATAATCACGCCCGCCGTTTCCAGCGGCGTGTTCATGGATTCCCCGAGCTTCTCGAATGTCCAGCCACGCTGTTTGGCCAGCGTGTACATGGCGATCAACGCCGCAATAAACATTGCCACGTTTTTATTACCGATAAACTCCAGCCATTTTTTAAGTTCAGCCGGTACCGTCACGCCAAACTTCCCTGCTAAACCAATGAAGGTGACGATGGAAATCAAGACCACCGGCAACAGCACCGGCAACAGGGAAATACCAAAGCCCGGCAATTCATCGTCTTTCTTCTTTACAATCTCGCCCAGTTTATCCAGCGACGAACCTTTAGTTTCCCGAATCGGAATATCCAGTTTGTCATTAAACCGATTGGCCAACCACATCACAATGGCCACCGGAATCACAGCCGCCAGAATGCCGGCGATGATTGCGTTACCAGCGGGTTGACCCAGATTTTCAGCGATGATCAATGGCCCCGGTGTCGGAGGCACAATCGTGTGCGTAATGGCTCCGGCTCCGGCCACTGCGCACACATAGAGCGTGTAGTTTTTACCCGTGCGCAACGCCAGTGCCCGCGCCAAGGGAATCAGGAGAAAAAATACCGTGTCAAAAAATACCGGGATACTCAGCACAAACCCGCTGATAAGCATGGCCCACGCCGCCCGATCTTCTCCGAGCGTAGCCATGAGCCGCCGAACAATTTTGTCGGCCGCGCCACTTTCCATCATGCAGGTGCCAATAACCGCCGCCATGGCAATTACAAAACCGATCTTGCCCACCAATGTACCAAAACCCGCCATTGCCCAATTGATGGACTGAATGAGATGAGATGCCCCTTCACTATCGCTCCAAAACCCATTGGCCTTTGTGAGCTCTGGAAGAGACGGCGTAATCAAACCAACCAAGATCGCTCCCAAGGTAAGCCCCAGGAAAGGGTGCAGTCGAAATTTGACAATGCTCGCGATGACAAAAACCACACCCGCGGCGAGGATCCAAAAAGGGGTGTAATCAGGAGAAGCAGCTGCTAGTAGATTCATGGCCAGTTGTCCGTCCAGACGCTTGAAGGAAACGGCAACCGACTCAAGCTGTCGATTTTATTCCGGCCAAAGTTTTCCCCACCAAACGGCCACTGGTAAGGGCCCAGCCGATGTGCAGGCCATGGCCCCAAAGGATTTGTCCGCCCAACCCGTTTTGGCCCACGGCAAACAATCCAGGGATCGGCGTCCCGGCTGCATCAAGCACGCGCAGGGATTCATCAATCGCCGCGCCGCCTTCAGTGGTGGTGAAGTAGGCGCGGCACGGGCCAAGCAATACCCAACGATCGCCGGATAAGCCTGCTTCGCGAACGACGGTCTGTAGGCGTTCCATCGGAAACCGGCGGTGATCTGCAATCTGCTGCAACGTGCCCGTGCAGGCGATGTCCGGTCGCAGCTTCAGGTAATCGTCCACGTA
>WTHG01000055.1 GCA_011523245.1 Verrucomicrobiales bacterium
CAAGACGAAAAGCCGCTGAACACGCTATCGGCCAAACCTAAGCAAATATGGCAGGTGCCCGTGGGTAAAGGGCAGGGCGGCTTGATTCTTTCCCAAGGTCGCCTCGTGATGTGCCACGAAACCGTAGTAAACGGTAAACCCATGGAAACCGCCGCCGTCATCGATACTGCCACCGGTAAGACCCTTTGGCAGACATCCTACTCTGAATCCTGGCAATACACCAATGTCTATGGCCCGGGGCCGCGTACAGCGCCGATGATTGATGGAGATCTGTTGTTTTGCCAAAGCGCCACGGGCGTGCTCGCCTGTATTTCCTTGAAGACCGGTAAATTGATTTGGAGCAAGCAATACTCCAAAGATTTTGGGGCCAAATGGTTTGGCGGCAACGCCCCTGGTAGTAGTGGCACCGCTGCCAGCCGCCACGGCAACAACGGTGCGCCCGTCACCGATGCTAAACACATCTACGCCGCGGCGGGTGGACATGAAGGGGCCAGCCTAGTGTGCTTGGAGAAAGCGACCGGCAAGCCTGTTTGGAAAAACGGCAATGACTACGCTGCGTACTCGGGCCTCATGCTCGGTAAGCTCGCCGGAGTGGAGCAGGTCGTCTACGTCACCGCCGCCAACATGAAAGGCTACCGCGCTGCTGACGGGAAGGAACTCTGGAGTGTGCCGGTGAAAACCGGTGCCGCTCGCAATATCGTAACGCCTATCCTTCATGGCGACACCGTCACCCTAGCCAGCCACACCGTCGGCACCTTTCAAGTGCGTATACGGAACAGCGGCGACGGCCAGACTGCCGAGCCGGTTTGGAGCAATAAAGATGTGAAAACCAACATCACCACACCCGTACTCAAGGATGGATATCTCTACGGCTTGGGTACTTCACGCGGCAAAAATTCGGACTTTGTCTGCCTCAACCATAAAACCGGAAAATTGGTTTGGAGTGAAGGTGGCTATGATGATTACGCCTCTCTGATCGGCTTGGGAGACACCCTTCTCGTTCATGGTTCCCGCGGGGCCGTGACCCTGCTCAAGGCTACTCCAAAGGCCTACACTGAGCTTGGTCGCATCGACGCGGCCAGCCAACTGAGCTGGAATTTCCCTGTTTATTCCAATGGCATTCTTTATCTCAAGGATGGGTTACGTGATGGCGGTAATCAGCTCACTGCCTTGAAGCTGCAATAGCTCTAAGCACAGAGTCCATGAAGATATGAGCAATGCAACCGAGCAATATCTGGAGGCAATGGCCGCCTCCAGCGAAGCAGTGGATGTTCCAATGATGGTGGATTACCTCATTCAGGATTCTCTTGCGCGGGGTGCCAGTGATATTCATATCGAACCGTGGGAAGATATGGTTGGAGTGCGTGTTCGAGTGAACGGAGTTCTCCAATGGTTGGTTGGGATTCCTAGTGAGCATCAGACCAATATTGCAGGCCGTTTCAAGGTCATGGCAAATTTGGAAAGCCACACCACTGGATTACCGCAGGATGGGAAAGCCGCCCCGGATAATTTTGGCGGGGTACAGCTTCGCGTCTCAATTTTTCCGACCGTATATGGTGAAAAAATTGTCTGTCGTATTTTTAATCCAAATGCAAAAACATTCGATATTAGCCGTTTGGGATTTGATGATGAAACGCTTGAGAAGTTTAAGGAGCTCACCAGTAAACCCACGGGGTTGATGTTGCTAACGGGCCCTACGGGGTCCGGAAAAACAACCGCGATTTACGCAGCCATTGGTTATCTTTTGGAAAAGCATGGTAATGCGGTTGCAGTATCTTCTGTGGAAGATCCGGTTGAGCAGAATCTCGACTGGGTGAACCAATCTTCACTCAATCCGGCTCGGGGCTATAATTACCCGGCGGCATTGAGATCGCTGATGCGTCAAGATCCTGAAATCATCATGGTGGGAGAGATTCGGGATGAAGAAACAGCCGAGATTGCCATCAATGCCGGAATGACCGGGCATTTGGTGATTAGTACCCTACACTCGAATACCACTTCCGGCACATTTGCACGTTTGATCAATATGGATATCGAGCCTTTCTTGCTCGCCTCTACGATTATTGGCGTGTTGGGTGTGCGACTATTACGAACCAACTGCATGCATTGCGCGGTGCCTTATACGCCCGAACCTTATGCCTTGGAGCAACTTTTACAATTTGAAGGGAACGAGTATTTACAGGCCCTTATGGATCAGCAGGGATTCTACAAGGGCAACGGATGTTCCGCCTGTTCCAATACAGGCTTTTCAGGCCGTTCATCAGTAAATGAACTATTGGTTTGTGATGAGGCAATTCGTGAAGCTGTCATGCAAAAGAGAGCCTCCAGAGATATCCAGGCATTATCGGTAGAAGCGGGTATGCGGACACTTTGGGATAGCGGTCTGCAAATGGTGGTCGACCGCAAAACCACACTCGAGGAAACCCTTCAGAAGGTGGCGGCTGACCAAGTCTAGGGCGG
>WTHG01000495.1 GCA_011523245.1 Verrucomicrobiales bacterium
GCGATATCCGTCTTGTATTGTTGCGCCACGGCTGCACGAAGTTCGTTAATCGTGGTGAGCTTGCCTTTGGGCACTTTTTTCATGAGCCCATCAATATCTCGCGGGCGCGGAATAGCGCATAGGCCTTCACCCCATTTCTTGGCCAGCTTACTGTTCTTGGCGTCAAACACCTTGGGAAGATCCTTGTCGTCCATCAGTTTCTCCCGCCAGGATTTTTTTACGCGCGCCATGCCGAAAGATAAAATACGCGCTTTCATTTTCAACCCTCAAGAAAGGAGGCTGGGAAAATCCCTCCCCTCAGCCTACCCTGCGGCGTGGACAAGAAGACGCTGCTCAAAATGGCCGGCCTGTATGCCGGCGCCTTGATCGTGACCTTCATCATCAAATACCTGTTCGCCCTCGGCTTTGGCGCGGGGATGATTGTCTTTTTCGCCGTCCTGCTTGCCGGCTGGAAACTGGCTTACCCCAATGCCGGCAACTCGTCAGCTGATAACCACAACGACTAATCATGAGCGTCCGCATCGTCGAAGGCGAAACACGTTTGATTAATCTGCGCACTCGCATGCCGTTTAAGTACGGCATCGCAACCATGACCGATGTGCCCTACGCCTTCCTCCGGCTGGCGGTGGAAATTGATGGCACCATCCACGAGGGCTACTCCGCGGATAATCTACCGCCCAAGTGGTTCACCAAAATACCCGAAGACCCGCTGGGTGGCGAGATGGCTGAGATGCTGCGCGTCATCGAACACGCCCGGGAGACTGCCGTCGGCCTACAGGCAGATACGCCTTTTGACCTTTGGCTGGACCTTTACGAAACTCAAGCCGCCTGGGGCGACAGCGAAAATCTTGCGCCGCTACTGAGTGGTTTCGGTACCTCCATGGTCGAACGCGCCTTAATCGAAGCCTCCTGTCGCGCCGCCAATAAACCCTTTGCTGCCGCGGTGCGTGATCAGGATCTGGGCATCGCCCTGGCCGCGATCCAGATTCAGCTTAACACCACCAAGCCGCACGAATGGCTGCCCAAGCAACCGCTCCAATCGATCATTGCCCGGCACACCGTTGGCCTGGCCGATCCACTCACGCCTGCGGATATCCCCGCCGAAGAGGCGGTTGCTGATCAGCTTCCACAAGCACTTACCGACTGCATTACCACCTACGGGCTGCGCCATTTCAAAATCAAAATCAACGGCCAACCCGACACTGATTTGGCCCGCTTGGAAACACTCGCCGAGATAATCACCCGACATGCTTCTGCGGATTTCGCCTTTACGCTGGATGGCAACGAGCAGTTCAAAAGCATCACCGATTTCCAAACCTTCTGGGCCGCCATTCAGGACCACAATGCGCTTCGGCCATTCTTTGAACGGCTGCTGTTTATCGAGCAACCCCTCCACCGCGATGTGGCACTGGCGGACACCTTGTACGATCAATTTCAGGCTTGGCCGGATCGCCCGCCAATTATTATTGATGAATCGGACGCCACCCTCGACAGCCTCAACACCGCCCTGCGCCTCGGCTATGCCGGCACCAGTCACAAGAATTGCAAAGGCATTTTCAAGGGCCTCACCAACCGCTGCCTCATCGAGCAACGCCGCAGCGAGGGCGAAACAACCATTATGAGCGGCGAAGACCTATGCAATGTCGGCCCTGTGGCACTGCAACAAGATCTCGCTGTATGCGCCGCCTTGGGGATCGAGAGCGTGGAACGCAACGGCCACCACTATCACCCCGGCCTATCACAATTGCCCGGGGCCATGCAGACCGCCGCCTTGGAGCATCACTCGGATCTCTATCATACCGGCCCTGATGGTTGGCCCACGTTGAAGATTCAGGACGGCCGTCTCGATGCGACTTCCATCAACCAAGCCCCCTTTGGCGTCGGCTTCGCCCCTAACCTTGCCGACCTCACATCCGTACCCGATTGGGAACCTCCGATCCGCCCTTGAAACGCCCTCTTCGCCAAGCATACCGGTTGATGCACCAGCGCCATGGACATCAGCATTGGTGGCCGGGCGATTCGCCGTTTGAAATCTGTGTCGGCGCCATCCTCACGCAAAACACTTCGTGGAAAAACGTCGAACGTGCCATTGCCAATCTCAAAGCTGCGCGGGTGTTGACCGCCCGCAAGATGCACGCGCTTCCAGTCGATGACCTAGCCGAACTCATCCGCCCAGCCGGTTATTACAACATGAAAGCCCGGCGCCTCGGTAATTTCCTCGACGTACTGGTCGGCCATTTCGACGCCAGTCTGAAACGCCTAATGCGCGGCGACACGGCCGTCGTGCGTAACCGGCTGCTCGCCATCAATGGAATCGGCCCTGAAACGGCCGACAGCATGTTGCTTTACGCCGGCGATCACACCTCGTTTGTCATTGATGCCTACACCAAGCGCATCTTCACGCGCCACGCGTGGTGCGCGGATTCGGCCGGCTATGACACGCTCCAAACTCTCTGCC
>WTHG01000111.1 GCA_011523245.1 Verrucomicrobiales bacterium
TTCATTCGTTTTGCAATCAATGGCTTAACCTGCGGGAATTCAACAAGGTGACGCCTTCGCTGAAGTTGTATCCATTGTACGACGACTTGCTGAACCGCTATCTACCACTGGAGACTGAGGCGTACCTCAACCATCTCATTCAGGAAAACCTGCCGGTGAGCCGCTTGATTGACTCGGATTTTTCTTTCCTTAATCAGCGACTGGCTCAGCACTACGGCGTCAGCGGCGTTGTTGGTCAGCAGATGCGCAAGGTATCTTTCGGGCCGGATGTGCCGCGCGGCGGGCTCTTGACGATGGGGAGCATTCTTAAGGTAACCGCGGATGGTTTTGATACCTCCCCCATCCGGCGCGGCGCATGGGTTTCCCAGGTTATCGCGGGTAACACTCTGTCGCCGCCACCCGAAAACGTGAAGGCGATTGAGCCGGAGCACGGTGCGGACGCGGCGACGTTGCGCGAGCAGATTGAGCAGCACAAAAATAATGCGGCCTGTTTCGCCTGCCACAAAAGCATCGATCCTTATGGGTTCGCGCTGGAGAGCTTTGATGCTACCGGTCAGTGGCGCACACAGTACCGCGTGAAGCTGCCGCACCGCGGCACGTTTCAATACCGGCCGAAGGGGTATTTTAAACTGACTGGCAATGTGGATGCTGCAGGCGAAGTGGGCCGAGCCAAATTCGAGAATGTATATGGGCTTAAACAGATTCTGCTCTCGAAGCACCGCAAGGTGGCCTATAATTTTGCGAAGAAATTTTTTGAGTACGCCAATGGCTATGCGCCGAGTCTGAAGCAGCGGCTGGACTTATATGCGATGATCCCGGCTGAAGCCGAGGCGTGCCGCATGAAAGACTTGCTACGCGAAGTCTTGGTCTATTCACTGGAGGGCGAAGCGAAATGATCAGTCGCAATGAATTTTTGAAGATGGGGATGGCGCTGCCGCTGGCCTTGCAGTCGCTGGGGCAGCGGGCGGAGGCGAGAGCCAAGACGCCTCCACGCCGGATTATTTTCATCAACAGTTGCCTCGGTTTTTATGAGCCTTATTTCTTCCCAAAGAAACGCGGCGATCTAGCTACGTCTGACTACTTGAAGGGGATGAAGACGCTGGAAAAGATGACGGTGTTCCAGAACCTGTTTCATCCAGGCATGGAGACGAGTAATCATGACTCGGAAAAGTCATTCCTCACCGGTACGCCCAGCCCGGAGGCGCCCAATTTTGTGAACGGTATTTCGCTGGATCAAGTGCTTGCTCGCAAGATGGGCGGTGAGACGCGTTTCCCGTTTCTGAATTTTAGCATATATGATCGCGGCTGGGGTTGCTCGTGGAATGATCGCGGTGCGGCCATTCCTCCGATGCATGATGAGGCGAAGATTTTTGATCTGCTGTTTAAGGATAAGGATGTGCAGGCCACCAAGCGTCGGCTGCGCAACGATCAAAACATTCTTACGAACCTTCAACGCGATCTAGCCCAGTTGCGTAAGCAAGGCGCGGATCGCGGCAAGCTGGAAAGTTATCAAAATGTGATTGGTGAACTGGAAGCTCAGCTGAAGCACGAACAGTTTTGGCTGAACACCAAAAAGCCGAAGGTGACCCAGAGCCTCAGCGAAGACGCGGCGTTTCCTTTTTCCACCAAGATCCATAATCTGTTTGAGCTGGCGAAGCTGGCTTTTCAAACTGACTCGACACGCGTGATCACGTTGTCCATGGACTGGATCTACGGCGCCATCAAGGTGCCCGGTGCCACCGGCGGTTGGCATTCGCTTTCACATCATGGCGGCAACGCCGGCAAGATCGCACAGTTGAGCAAGATCGAGGTCGATACCCTCAAGCACTTCAATCGGTTCCTGACTGAAATGGATCAAATCAAGGAAGGAAACGGCACTCTGCTCGACCACACCACCGTGGTGATGGGCAGCAACTTTGGTGATTCCTCAGCCCACACCTGCAATAACCTCCCTATGATCGTCGCCGGCGGCGGCTATCGGCATCAGGCTCATACTGTTTTGGCCGGCCCGACCCCGCTTTGTAATCTCTACCTGGAACTGCTGCACAAACATAACGTCGATGTAGGTAGCTTTGGCAGTAGTAGCGCAGACTTAGGTCTATTGAAAAGTTGATGGCTAAACTCTACCCTTTTGAAGGATGGTTCAATTTCCTTAAGGGAGTCCTCTTATTCGGCTCTTTTTTTCAGTCAATTGCTTTTGCTTACGGAAGTGGTGCTGAAAGACCAAACTTTTTGATCATCCTAGTGGACGACATGGGTTGGAAAGACCTGGGAAGCTATGGCAACAAGATTCACGAAACGCCGAACCTCGACAAGTTAGCGGAACGCGGCATGCGCTTCACTAACGCTTACGCCGCCTGTCCGATTTGCGGACCGTCGCGTGCCGCGATTATGACAGGGCGCTATCCGTCGACCTCCGGATTCGTCGATAATTTTGTCAGCG
>WTHG01000193.1 GCA_011523245.1 Verrucomicrobiales bacterium
AAAAATCCCCGTGGCGAATGTCTTTGGCCCGTTAATTGTTTGGTTAATTCGGAAAAATAGTTCCACCACCACTGATCAACACGGCCGGGCCGTGCTAAATTTTCAGCTCGCTATGACGCTCTACTTTGTCGTGCTGTTTTTGCTCGGAAAAGTGGATGCACTGGCTACAGCAATCGGTCTGCTGCTACGTTTATGGGCGTACCTGAATATTTTCTTTATCCTGCGCGGAGCCTATGAATCCGCCCAAGGTAAACTGTACGACTACCCGCTCTCAATTCGCTTTTTTCCTCAACAAAAGAAACCCCTATGACCCTGCGCATTGGCATTATTGGGGGCGGCCTCATGGGACGGGAAGCGGCGGCATGTTTCGGGCGTTGGTTTGCACTGGAGAACTTCCCCGTGCAAGCCGAACTGGTCGCGGTGTGCGATCTGCGTGAGGAGTTGCTCGATTGGTTTTCGCGCGTACCCACGGTGGAGTTGCGCACTCAGAACCATCATGAACTGCTCGCGCGCGAGGATGTCGATGCGGTGTACGTTGCCGTACCGCATCATCTGCACGAAGCGATCTATTGTGATGTGCTGGCTGCAGGCAAAGATCTGCTGGCCGAAAAACCCTTCGGTATCGACCTCGCCGCCGCACGGCGGATTGCTGACGCCGTGAAGGCCAGCGGCCGGTTTGTGCGGTGCAGTTCAGAATTCCCCTTTGCACCCGGTGCGCAGCGGGCAATTCAGTACATCCAATCTGGCGCGCTCGGACGGGTGCTGGAGGTGCGAGCAGGCTTCCTGCACAGTAGCGATCTCGACCCCACCAAAGCCGCCAACTGGAAACGGCAGTCGGCTACGTGCGGCGAGATCGGTGTGATGGGTGATCTCGGAATGCACACCGTGCATGTCCCCTTCAGGCTCGGCTGGAAACCGCTGCGCGTGTTTGCCCAACTGCAAAAAGGTTACCCCGAACGCCCCGATGGACAGGGCGGCCGATCCACTTGCGATACATGGGACAATGCCACCTTGAATTGCGATGTGGAAATCGATGGCCACCTTGTGCCGTTGCGGCTGGAGCAGAAGCGCATGGCGCCGGGCCAAACCAACTCGTGGTACTTCGAGGCACTTGGCACCGAGGGCGGTGTGCGATTTAACACGGCGGACGCCAACTCGATTTTCCTATTCGACTACCAAAACGGCCAGAGCTGGAACCGCCTGAATCTAGGCCACGCCATGACTTTCCCGGTGATCACCGGCGGCATCTTCGAGGCGGGTTTTCCGGATTACAATCTGCAGATGTGGGCTGCCTTTGCCGCCGAACGAGCCGGAGCCTTAGGCGATCGTTTTGGCTGCGCCATGGTGGAGGAAGCAGTGGCCAGCCACGAGCTGTGGCAGGCCGCCCTGCAATCAAACGCCGAACACAAAGTCGTAACTCTTTAGGCGAGAATCATTCGGATATCGCGATTGAATTGTATTCATTAGGACAATCCCTCGGCAGCCACCAATCTAGCCCGTGCGATCAGCTACGGTCGGTCTTTTGCTTCAGGGTTAGCAAAGTGATTTCCGATTCCACGCCGATCCGCATGGGCGGCCCCCAATAACCTGTACCGGGGTTCACATACACCCAGCCTTTTTGCCAGGCATTTAGGCCGCGATAGAACGGATGAAATCGGCCTACAACAAAATTCCACGGGAAAAACTGGCCACCATGCGTGTGGCCGGAAAGTTGAAGATCAAATTGCTGTTCACGGGCATCCAGGCAGGAACCGGGTTGATGCGCCAACAACACGCGGGCATCGCACTCCGGCGCACCGGCAACCGCGGCGGCCGGATCCGATCGGTGCGATGGCAGAATTTTGTGCGCTCGATAATCATTCACGCCGGCTACCATTAGCTTGGCCGCGCCGCGGCGGACGATGGAATGGGCATTGTTCAGGACATTCAATCCCAGCTCGGACAACGTGCGGCACCACGGTTCCGCGCCGGAATAATACTCGTGATTACCGGTCACAAAAAACGTGCCATCCGCACTGGATAAATCCCGGAGCGGCTCCACGTGTTCGGCCAAATGTTCTGTGGAGCCATCCACTAAATCTCCCGTTATGGCCACCATGTCCGGTTTGAGCCCGTTCACCGATTGCACCACGCGGCGCATGAACGCGCCGGACAACGTCGGCCCTAAGTGCAGATCGGAAATTTGCGCGATACGGTAGCCCTCCAACTCGGCCGGCAAATTTTCAATGGGCACCTCCACGGCCACCACTGAAGGATGCCGGCGTGCGCACCATACGCCAAACGCTCCAGCCACGGCAGTCACGCCCAAGACACCAAGGTTGGCGGTTTGATTGAAAAATCGGCGGCGTTCCGGATCCTCCGGCACGCGCTTTGTTCCCTGCCCCCGCTCCGCCAAGCGCACACCCAACACACTCAGTTCCATTGCCACCATGCCGGTAAAG
>WTHG01000089.1:0-1934 GCA_011523245.1 Verrucomicrobiales bacterium
TTACCGAGCAGAGCGTCAAAGCCCTCATCCCCTGCCCCCTCTTCCAACACCGATAAGGGTGCCAACACAGCATCTTTGAGGTGCCCCAAATCCCACTCATCCTGCTCGCGCACATCCAGCAGAATGGCTTCGTTGTTCGCCAACCTCTCCTGAATTGTATCAAGGGAATCCTTGGTATGCTCGGTCGGCGCAGGTGCCATGGATTCGGTTTCGTTGTTCTCAACGGACGGTGCAGGCGCCGCCGTTTCGTTATTACTGCACCCCATCCACACTATCATTAATGCCAACAATAAAAACTTCATCGGCAGGAGTGTACCTACAGGCTTCCCGACGTCAATCAATCGAGACCCCGCCGCGTTGCGCATAAGGCCGCATTGCCAAAACGGAGGAACTCCGCCATCAATGACCGCTCATGGATAAGGACGCGGTTGCCGAGATACTGAAAGAAATCGGGGTCTTGCTCGAGCTCAAGGGGGAGAATCCCTTCAAGACCCGCGCCTACGTCAATGGTGCACGCACTTTGGAGGGGCTTACAGAACCTCTGGAAACGCTCATCCAAGAGGGGCGTCTCGGCGAAGTGAAGGGCATAGGCAAAGCGTTGGTTGAGAAAATCACTGAGCTGGTGGAGACGGGTGAGCTGGAATATTACAACACGCTGAAAGCCTCCATCCCGCCCGGTCTGATCGAGATGCTCGATGTGCAGGGCATGGGCCCGAAGAAGGTCAAGGCGATCAACGAGAAGCTGGGCGTCGAGACGATTGAGGACCTGGAGAAGGCATGCGAGGCAGGCAAGGTGGCGGAGCTGGATGGGTTTGGCGCGAAGAGTCAGGAAAAGATTCTGGAGAGCATCGCCTTCAAGCGGCAGCACGCGAGCCATCATCACCGGCACAAGATGCTGATTGCCGCCGAGCCGATCCTCGATGATCTGCGCAGTCATCCGGATGTGATCCGGTGCGACATTGCCGGCAGTCTGCGCCGTGGCAAGGAGGTGAGCGGCGACATTGATTTTCTGGTGTCCGCCAAGGATAGCGCGGACATCATGGAGGCGTTCACCACGCGCGACGGCATCCTCAGTGTGTTAGCCGCCGGCGATACCAAGGCCAGCGTGCTGCTCGAGGGCGGCATTCAGGCGGACCTGCGGGTGGTGGATGATTCGGAATACGCCAGCGCCCTCGCCTACTTCACCGGCAGCAAGGAACACAACATCGTGATGCGCAGCCGCGCCATCGAACGTGGCCTGCGGCTCAATGAATACGGCCTGTTCAAAAGCAAAGAGGAAACGCGCGACCCCAAGTTGCGGCTCGATTGCAAAACCGAGGAGGACATTTTCGCCGCGCTGGACCTCACTTATGTGCCGCCGGAGTTGCGCGAGGATCGCGGGGAATTTGACGCCGCCGAGAATGGCGACATCCCGCGCCTCATCGAATGGACCGATCTCAAGGGCAGCCTGCACAATCACAGCAATTGGAGCGACGGCCACGAAAGCCTCGAGGAAATCGCCGAACATATGAGCGGCCTCGGCCTAGCCTATTGGGCCATCACCGACCACTCGAAGGCGTCTTTCCAAGCCAACGGACTCGACGAAGGGCGCATCAAAAAACAGCTCAAGGAAATCGCGAAGATCAACCAGAAGCTCGAGGACGATGGGGACGCCTTCCGCCTGCTCAGCGGCATTGAAGTGGATGTGCTCAAGAAAGGCCTCGACTTTGACGATGATTTACTGAGCCAGCTGGAAGTGGTCGTTGCCAGTATGCACGTCGCTGGCAGTGACGAAAAAGACAACACCAAGCGCCTCATCGCCGCTGCCGAGAATCCGCACGTGCACATGCTCGGCCACCTCAGCGGGCGGCTACTGCTGGAGCGCGCGCCGCAAAAGCTCAACCAACAGGCCGTCATCGATGCCTGCGCCGAGACCGGCACGTGGATCGAGCTTA
>WTHG01000089.1:1944-2440 GCA_011523245.1 Verrucomicrobiales bacterium
GACTTGGATTGACGCCAATGGCAATACGCTAAGAGCCGCGGCGTGAAATGCGTCATCAACTGCGACGCCCACCGCAACGAACACGCCGGCTTCCTCCGCCTCGGCACGGCAATCGCCCGCAAAGGTTGGCTCACGAAAGCGGACGTGATGAACACGCTGCCGCTGGCAAAGCTGCGGAAGGAATTAGCGAAGAAGCGGAACTGACGACGACGACGACGACCTCCAAAGCCAAAGTGCTGTCCTTTGCCAATCCGGGCGGTTTTCATTTTGCGATCGCGCACGCTGACGCCGGTAAAGCGTTTTTCATCAAGGATCGTTGTGTAACGGTAGTCAAAGCCCTCCAGCTTCGCGCGTTCAATCTTTTGACCAATGAATCGCTCAATCGCGTCCACATGCTGGACGTCCTCAGCCACCATCAGGGTGAACGCATCGCCGGTCGCCTCAGCACGTCCTGTGCGGCCGATACGGTGTACGTAATCCTCCGGATGTTGTGGCA
>WTHG01000023.1 GCA_011523245.1 Verrucomicrobiales bacterium
TCCTTAAGATAGCTGTGCACCATCTTGCTCAATTGTTTGGGAAGCAGATTGCTCGCCACGCTGATGACGCCCTGGGCGCCGACGGACATGAACGGCAGCGTCAGGGCATCGTCACCGCTCAGGATGGAAAAGTTCTTCGGCAAGGCGGCCCGCAACTGGCTCACGCGGTCGGCATCACCGCCGGCTTCCTTGATGCACACGATGTTGGGGCAATCGGCTGCCAAACGCGCCACCGTGGGCACCGCGATCTCCACATTACACCGACCGGGTATGCTGTAGAGCACGATCGGCAGATTGGTGGACTTGGCAATCTCACTAAAATGCGCGTAAAGGCCATCCTGCGAAGGCTTATTGTAATACGGACTCACCTGCAGCGAGCCGTCGGCTCCGGCGTACTCGGCGGACTTGGTCAGATACACCGCTTCTTCAGTGGAGTTGGCTCCCGTGCCGGCAATCACCTTGCAGCGCCCTTTGGCGTAATGCACCACAAGCTCGATAATGCGGATGTGTTCTTCAAATTCCACGGTCGGCGATTCGCCGGTTGTGCCAACTGGCACGATGCCGTCCACGCCACCTTTCACCTGTAGCTCTATGAGCTTTTTGAGGGCGGCTTCGTCCAGCTTACCTTTAGAAAAAGGCGTCACCAGTGCGGTATAAACTCCACTAAACATCTGTGGCCGCACGCTAACAGTTCAGGCGACAGAGTCCAAGCCGATTCAAATTTCGACTGTGCCGGTAAAGACGAAATCCGCCGGTCCGGTGAGATGCACCGCCGAAAAAGCATCACCCTCCCGTTCGAAGGCTATCCCCATGGTGTCGCCGCCGAGCACGTCCACCTTTACCGGGGAAGGCCAATCATTCAGGTGCGCCGCAATCATACCGGCAGCCGAAACGCCTGTGCCGCATGCCAACGTTTCCCCCACACCGCGTTCGTAAGTGCGCACGCGGATATGGCCGGGAGCAAGAATCTGGGCAAAATTTACATTCGTACCGGCCGGCGCAAAATGATCATGAAACCGGATCTCTTCCCCTAAGCTGGACACCATGGCCGCATCGGCTTTCTCCACAAACAACACCGCGTGCGGTACACCGGTGTTGAGCGAATGCACTGTTTGCTCACCGGCGCTGGTGGGGATGGAATCGTTCAGCATCAGCCCTTGTGGCTCGGTCAAGTTGATGGTCACCGTATCGCCATGGATCTGCGCGTGGATCACGCCGCACACCGTCTCAAAGCTCAGCGTCTCTCCGCTATTCGTACTCGCCTGAATATATCGGGCAAAACACCGCGCCCCATTGCCACACATCTCAGCATCGCTGCCGTCGGCATTATAAAATTCCCATGCCCAATCCGCGCCGTTTTTGGCATTGCGCAAATAAATCAATCCGTCGGCACCAATCCCGCGTTGACGATGGCACAACTGCGCGATTTGTTCGCGACTAAGGGAAACCTGATCGTCTCGATTATCCATTAGCACGAAGTCATTCCCCGCGCCATTCATCTTGGAAAAGGCTATTTGCACAGGCACAGGCTACAGCGAAGCAGATCGTAAATCAATCTCGGCCGTAATTCGGAGAAGAGGACCGGAAAAACGTCCGCGCCCACACACCGAAGAGCACGCTGAGCTTGGTAAACTTACTCAGCTTAAGCGGCACCGTATCCAGTGATGGTCGAAATTTCGCCTTCTCCAAGGCTCGCAAAATCCGCCAGTACACCGCGGCCATGCATTCGCCGGCAATCATGGAACGTCGATCGCCCGCAGGCAGCAACTCGACGGTGTTTTGAAAATGTTGCCGTGCGCGAACGGCCATTTCAGCTGCGAGATTGTGAAATGCGGTGGAGTATTTCCCGGTCAGGATGGAGCGCGGTTCCACTCCGAATTTTTCCATCGCCTCCTGCGGCAGGTAAATGCGGCCCCGCTCGGCGTCATTGCCTATATCGCGCAGGATATTCGTGTACTGCAGCGATTTTCCGAGTGCCACCATGTAGTCCTGGCATTTTGCATCGCGATAGCCAAACACCTCAACACTTAGAAGGCCCACTGCACTAGCCACGCGATAACAATACAGCTCTAGATCCTCAAAGGTCTCGATCCGGTCCTGTTCGAGATCAGATTCCAGCCCCTTAATCAGTTCGTCAAAATGCTCGAATTGCAAACCATACTGGTCGATCACCGGATGCAATTCGCGCACCAACGGTTTCCGAGGGGATCCACCATCACAGGCCCGTTGCACATCTTCACGCCATTCCTGCAGCGCGATCCGACGGCTCTCCAGTGGACTGGAATCTTCATCCGCCACATCATCCACCTGCCGACAAAAGGCATATAAGATGGTCATGGCTTTACGCCGGGGTTTTTCGAGGGCGATAAAAGACAGCGCTAAATTAGAGGCGCTGCGTTGGGTGATTTGCTCACCGGATTCAGCTTCGATCGGCTCACTCATCGGGGCCGTTGCTATCCTTGCTGTTGTTGCCCAAACCCAATTGCTGCATCCTATAACGCAATGAATGGCGGGTCATTTTCAACTGTTCGGCGCTGCGGTTGACGTTGTATTGATTCTGCTCAAGAGCCTTTTGAATCATCTTGCGCTCAAAAGACGCCACCGACTCGGCGAAGCCGAGCTGGAAATCAATTTCGGCTTCCGTTGAGGAATCACTGCTGCTGCGTAGTTGTGTTTCCAGCTCGAAATCCGGCAAACTACCGGGCTGCACTTCATCAGTTTGCTCAATGATCGCCGCCCGCTCCATTACATTACGCAACTCGCGCACATTACCGGGCCATTGATGGGCGAGCAGTTTTTGCTCCGCAGCCTTGGAAAGCTTAAGGGATGCGCGCCCAAGGTTTTGGCAATTCTGTAGTAGAAAATGCTCTGCCAAGGTCACCACATCGCGCCCCCGATCGCGCAAGGGTGGCGGGCGAAACTGCATCACATTCAGCCGGTGGTAAAGATCCTCACGAAAATCGTTGTCCTTGATTGCCTGCACAATGTTGCGATTGGTCGCGGCTATAATGCGTACGTGGACGCGCTTTTCTTCATTGCCACCCACGCGCGTGAAGGAGCCGTCCTCAAGAAAACGTAGCAGCTTGGCCTGCAGCGGTCGGCTCATATCACCGATCTCGTCCAGAAAAATGGTACCGCCATCCGCTTCCTCCACTCGCCCTGTCTTGGTGCGCAATGCCCCAGTAAAAGCCCCTTTCTCGTGGCCGAACAATTCACTTTCCAGCAGGTTCTCCGGAATAGCCGCACAGTTTAGGCGAATGTAATTCTTTTCTGCGCGCGCACTGAGATGATGGATGGAGCCGGCTACGAGCTCTTTACCCGTTCCGCTTTCGCCCAGAATCAGCACGGTGGAATCGGTCGGCGCCACGGTTTCGATAAACTTGCGTAGATCAATCATCTTGGGCGAGTCGCCCACAATCTGGTGCAATTGATAAATCGGACTGCTCCCACCGGATCGCGCCCGCAGGGTTTTATTTTCCTCCTTGAGATCGTAATGCTCGCGACAGCGATCCACCGCGTGGAGCAATTCTTCGGGAGCGAAGGGCTTGGAGAGATAATCCACCGCCCCGTTCTGAATGGCTTCCACGGCGAGCTTAGGCGTGGCAAAGGCGGTGATCAGGATCACTGGCATCTTGGGTAAATCCGCCTTGGCTTTCTTGAGCAGTTCATAACCGCTCATACCACCCAACCGGCCGTCGGTGATCATCATGAAATATTCGCTACCCTGCTCGGCGAGCATTTCCACGGCCTGTTCGCCGGATTCAGCGACATCCACCGTATAGCCGTCATCCATCAACAACTCACTGACGGTCGCCCGCATGTTGGGCTCATCGTCGACCATTAGGATGGGAGGCAGGGCGGATTTCATGATTCGTTTTCTTGGAGGAGAACTCGGGTTGGGAAAGTTAAGATGAACTCAGTACCTACGCCAAGCTCGGATTCTACAACAATCTTGCCACTGTATAGTTCGGTGTTTTGTTTCACAATCGCCAAGCCGAGCCCCGTACCCTTTTTCTTGGTGGTGAAATACGCTTCAAAAATCTGCTCGCGCTGATCTAAAGGAATGCCTTCGCCTGAATCCTTCACCCGCAATTCAATGGCATATTGTGGCGATGGACGGCAGCTTACCTGTACCATTCCGTTTTCACCAGCCGCCTCGCGGGCATTGACCAAAAGGTTCACCATGATCTCGCGCAGGTGCGCCCGTTGCATCATCAAAGGCGGCAGGCCTTCGTGCAGATCTTTTTTCAACTGGATTTGAAAGGCATGGTTCGGCGGAAATGCTTCCTCAATTGCACCCTGCAGTTCCTCCTTCATATCAATTTTTTCCACGCGCCCCTCGGACAACCGCGCGTAACCCATCAACTCGGTAAGGATCATATCCGACCGTTCCACTTCGCCGCGGATCATATTCAGCTGTCTAGTTGCCCCCGTGTTCTCCTCCTCCAAATGACGCCCCAGCGAGAAAGCGGCGTTGTTGATGATCGCCAAAGGATTTTTCAAACGGTGCGCAATCTCCGCCGCCAAGCGGCCTGTGGAACGCAGTTGCTCGCGGCGCAGCGAATATTCCCGTGCCTCGCTTTGCGCCTGACGATCCCGGTCGAACAACACCTGCACGCCGTAGCAAACCGCCGTCATCAATACGAGAAAGAATACCCGGATGGTAAACAACGATTCCTCATACTGCTCCACCGGCTGGTTCACCGCCTGAATTTCCTCCGGTGATGCCGGTCCCACACCCGGAGTCAATTCACCCAGAGCATCCATCGGATCAATCGCGATCCATCCTTTCCAAATAAAAATAGCCGCCGCATAACCGGCTGTGGTCAGCAGGTTCATCGAGATTTGCGTCACCGGTATCGGCACACTAATCGCATTACGCACGATCAACACGAGGAACACCCAGTACACCATGCTATCCAACCCTCCGGTAATCACCACCAGCGCCGAGACCACCAGGGCATCCACGAAATTCATCACTAGCGTCACCCAATGAACCACGCGCAGCTTCCAGCTATTGAACATCAGGAAGAACACCATCGCGCCCATGTTCACCACCACGTAACCAAGAAAAAACTGCTGCACCGGCTCCAGTGCAATCTCCACCCGGGCGCGCAAAATGTAGTCCTTTCCTTCCGCGTATTCGGAGAAGAACAGAAAGTAAGCGAGCAACCCCAGCACGGCCACCTTGACCGGCACGCCGATGTCGCGCTCCATCAGCTTCAATCGACGATACTGCTCCGAGGAATCAATCGACGAGGTGCTAACCAGCCGGAAGAAGCGTTTGATGTTCTCGAAAGCAAACATTGGGGGCGCCTTTTACGATGCCAATTCAGCGGCCTGCAAGGCTCTTTCCACAATTTCCTCCACCGGCGCCAGCCGGCCGAGGCCTTCATAGCCGCAGGCCAAATCGCCCGCGGCCGGGCCAATAAAATGGGCACCACGATCTTTCAGCAATGACACATTCGCCTGTGTGGCCGGGTGTTCCCACATCTTGCCATTCAAGGCCGGGGCCAAGAGCATCTTGGCCGCTGGATTGGCCGCCAGAGCAATACAGCCCAAGGCGTCATCCGCCTGCCCTTGCGCCAGCTTGGCCAACGTATTGGCAGTAGCCGGCGCCACGAGGATGAGATCCGCCTCATCGGCAAGGCGAATATGCGTCGGCCGCCAGCCTTCCTCTTCATCGTACAAGCTGGTCACCACCGGATTGCGCGACAGCGTCTTGAAGGGCAATGGCGTGATAAACTCCTGTGCATCGCGTGTCATGACCACGTGCACGGACGCACCGGCTTTCACCAACTGGCTGCACACATCCACCGCCTTGTGCGCAGCGATGGAACCCGTGACGCCGAGGATGATGGTTGTTTTTTCTGCCACTAAGCCGCCTTTGCGTTTTGGTAAATGTTTTGGGCACGCTCGAAATCCGCCTCGCGCGTACTGCTTACGATCACATGATCAAACTGATCTTGTTGATGCATCTCCGCCTCGGCAATCGCCAAGCGCTCCTCGATGGTATCTGCCTTATCCGCCGCGCGTTCCTCCAGCCGCGCGCGTAATTCTGAAACATCGGACACCACAATGAACAGCGTCTGCAAAGCCTTCCCCAAAGCATTGTCCTGACGCGCCATCGCGCTGAGCGTCAAGGCGCCCTGCACGTCGTTCACGATCAACACATCTCGGCCCGCCGCCAGCGCCTCCTGTACACTGGACTTCAAGGTGCCATAGCGATTTCCGTACACCTCGGCGTGTTCCAGAAAACCGCCGGCACGAATTTGCGCGAGGAAATCGGTTTCCGTCACAAAGTGATAATCCTGACCATCCACCTCGCCTTCACGCGGTGCGCGGGTGGTGCAGGTAACCATGCGTTGGAGGTTGGCATTCGCCTCCAATAGGCGATGCGCCACGGTGGTTTTCCCCACACCCGAAGGGCCGGAGAGCACCAGCAAAACTGGTTGCGATTGCTCGGCCATTATTCGACGTTTTGCACTTGCTCGCGGAATTTCTCCAACTCGCTTTTCATCGTCACCACTAACCGCGAGATGACCGGGTCATTAGCTTTCGAACCGATTGTATTTACTTCGCGGTTCATTTCCTGCGAGAGAAAATCCAGCGTGCGACCGACCGGCCCCTTGGCCTTGGCGTAATCAGCAAATTGGTCGAAATGACTTTCCAAGCGCGTCAGTTCCTCGGTGATGTCTATTCGGTCTGCAAACAAGGCTACTTCCTTAAGTACGCGTTCATCATCCAGTTTCAGGTCTAGGCCAGATTGATTGAGCCGATCTAGCAACGCTTCCCGATGTCGGCGCACAGTTTTGGGTGCCTGCCGTTTCACGGCCTGAACCGATTTCTGCAGCGCCTCAATACGCTTCTGTAAATCCATCTTCAGATTTGCACCCTCCCGGGCGCGCATTGCCAATAACTCCTTAAGAGCAGCCCGCACAGCCTTGCGCAATGGCGCCCACAGAGATTCCACATCCAACTCTTCCTCTGAAGTCTGCAGCACGCCCGGGGCTCGTAGGATTGTGTCCAAACTCACCTCGCCTCCGAGTTTTAAATCTGTCGCCAGCTTACGATATTCCTTGGAGTATTCTTTGGCCAGATTGCGGTCAATCTCTACCTGCGCGCGTTCGCCACTCTTGTTCGCCCATTGCACACGAGCCGCGATCCGGCCGCGTGACACCTTGGTATTGATCTCATCCCGGGCGCGGCTTTCCAAAGCGTCGAGTTCCCGCGGCAAGTACAACGACAGCTCCGCCTGCTTGCGGTTTACCGTGCTGATTTCCACGGTGAATTTCGCTCCGCCTCGCGCCGCTTCGCCGCGGCCATAGCCGGTCATGGAATTCATAGGGCGGTCACCGTGACAGAAATCGACTGCATTTGAAAGGCAGAACGCCGCTTAGGATAGAGGTTCGCTAACGCGTTCCACGGTCAACGCCTTGCCAGTCGCGCCATCCACCTCCACCATCAGCCCCTGCAACAGTACGCGTTCTTTGGCCACAGGAAACCGGCGTGGCTGACTAGTCAGAAACTTTTCCACGACCGGCTCCCAATCGCGGCCCAGCACACTATCGTGCGGCCCCGTAAACCCCGCATCACACAGAAACGCGGTGCCGCCTGGGAAAATATATTCATCAGCCGTTTGCACATGCGTATGAGTGCCCACTACCACGCTCACGTGGCCATCAAGCATCCTCGCCATGGCGATCTTTTCGCTGGTGGCTTCGGCATGAAAATCGAGCAGGATAACCGGCGCTATCGGCGTCAGTTTCCTAACCTCCTCCTTGACGCGTCGAAACGGATTGTCCAGTTCGCCGCGCATGAATGTATTCCCCTGCGCATTGATCACCCCCACTGTGGGTTGGCCAGCGCGCTCGATCACCGTACTGCCCTGGCCCGGGGTGCCGATCGGATAATTCACCGGCCGCACAAAGCGCGACTCCTCTTCGAGCAATGTCTCCACCTCTTTTTGATCCCAGAGATGATCCCCGCAGGTGATCACATCTACGCCCGCCGCATAAATCTCCGCTGCTGTATCCGGCGTGATGCCGTTGCCGCCGGCGGAATTTTCCCCGTTAGCCACCACCACATCCAGCCCGTGCTGTGCCCGCAGGCCAGGCAACAGCTCTGCCAACGCCCTTCGTCCAGGCGAGCCCACGATGTCGCCAATGAACAACAGCTTCATGAGCCGACTCTAGCTGTTGTCTCATCGGGGCGCAATCTGCTTGTCATTCCCGTTCCGTTCCGCACAATCGGCGGCCCATGAAATTCGCACGTATTCTGGCTGCAGCCGCAGCGCTGACGTTTATTTCCCACGCCCAAGCTGAAAATGTGACGGCCAACATGGCCAAGGCCGCCGACGCTTTGATCGCTAGTCTTGATGCCAAACAGAAAGCACAGGCCTTGTTTAAGTTTGATGGCGAAGAACGCACCTACTGGCATTTCATTCCCGCCGAGATGCTTAAGGGCGGCGGTCGCAAAGGTCTGCAGATCGAGCACATGACCGGCCAGCAACGTGAACTGACCCACGCTCTGCTCAAGACTGTGCTCAGCGAATCAGGCCACACCAAAGTGAAGAACATCATGTTTCTGGAAGACATCCTGCACATGCTCGAGGGCAAGAATCGCCGTTTTGTGCGGGACCGGGATGCCTACCATATTCTCGTGTTCGGTAAACCCGGAAATAAAGGCGCATGGGGCTGGCGTTTCGAAGGCCACCATGTGTCGCTGAATTACACCATCGTCAACGGCAAACTCAGCGTGGTGCCGTCATTCCTCGCCAGCAATCCGGCCGTGGCGGATTTCGGGCCGGGCCGCAAATTGATTGCCTTGGAAGCCGAAGAATTCGCCGCCCGCGCACTCCGCACCTCCCTCACCGCCGCACAGGTCAAGCAGGCCGTGATCGCTGAAAAAGCGCCGCGCGATATTCTCACCTCCGCCCTGCCTTCAGTGGAGGCGATGGAAAAATCCGGCATCGGCTACGGCGATCTGGACAAAAGCCAACAGGCCCAACTCACCAAGCTCATTCAGGAATACATCAATCGCCACCGTGCCGTCGTCGCCAAGGAAGACTGGGCCAAGATCGAGAAAGCCGGACTGGCCAAAATTCGGTTCTCCTGGGCCGGCAGCACCAAGGCCTTTGAGCCACACTACTACCGTATTCAAGGGCCGACCTTCCTGCTCGAATATGCCAACACGCAGAACGGCTCCAACCACATTCACGCCACCTGGCGCGATTTCCAAGGCGACTTCGGCCGCGACATCCTACGCGAACATTTCAAAAAGGCGCACTAAACTTCCCGCCGTTCAATTCAAATTGGCTAGAGGGTTTTCCACCTGATGGATGATGCTGTTTCCCAATCCGACACGCCGCCGACCCTCAATGTCGGGGATCGAGTTGAACTGACGATCGACGACATGGCCTTCGGCGGCGTGTCGGATTGGGAAACAGCATCATCCATCAGGTGGAAAAC
>WTHG01000405.1 GCA_011523245.1 Verrucomicrobiales bacterium
GCGTGAGGGTGGTTAATTTTTCATCGATTACCGCTTTATCCTCCCAGCGCTGGATCAGGCCGTAGGCATTTTTGATTAGCGTCATTTTTTTAGGGTCTTCGCCGGCCAGTGGGCTGAAGGTGTTAATGGCGGCCACGATTTCGTTTGTGCGACCACGCATGCCGTGGATGTAAATAGCCTGCACAAAGTTAGTTGCATTATCGGGCGATTTTTTGAAGCGATCGATTATAAAACCTTCGTTTTTTGCTTGTCGTATGTAGTGGGATTGACGGATCAGGTGGTTTCCCGCGGGATCAATTTTTTGGAGCCGCTCAGTGATCCGGGCCGCATCGTCAAATTTACCTTTAGCTGCCAATTCTCTCTCCCTGTTTTCTAATAATTGGATCTTCAGCAACTTGCCACCCTCCGGGTCTACGCGTTCAAGAAGTTTCGTTGATTCTATGGCTTGATCGAATTGCCCGCTCTTTATCATGTGAAGCGTGCGATTATGGATGGCTTGCCGAATAAAGATTTTACTACTCGGATTGGCGGGGTCTAAATTGTAGTAGCATTGAGCGACTCGAATCGCTTGGTCGAGATGCCCCATTTCTGTAAGTAAATTGATGAACTTAAAGACGGTTTCCGGATTGATAGGGCCAAAGGCGATTGCTTGCCGGTAGGCAAAGTGCGCCTCACGTTGATAGCGCTGGCGGAGAACGGGATCTTTGGTGTTTAAGGATCGCCACGTGTACAGGCCGGCAATGGCGGCGCGTAATTTGGAGAACCCTTTTTGGGCATCGTTATCGCGTATGAATTCAGGCGAGCCCTGAAAGTTGCTAAGGTCACGGCGTTGATATGTGCGCTCGATCCACTCGCAAATTTTCTCTACGGGCGTGTCTTCCTCAATCCAGTCGCCAATCAGGCGCTCTGAGTATGCCCGCCAGAACCGGCGGTCTTTGGTGAAGATCGTTTCATCAAACTCATTAATCGGTTCGCGCTCGAGTTTCATGATAATTCCGGCGGGGCGTAGATGGGGGTACATCCAAGCAAGAGGGAAACTTTCCTCAACATAAAACTCATGGTCCGGGTTTTCTTCAAAAATTGTTTTGGCCAGGCGGGCGTTGATATCCATGACGGCCGTGGTGCCCGTCACTGAGACTTGTGGTTCGGGGATGGCCATGGGGGTTTTGCACCGTTGGCAGGGCAGGCTACCAGCTTGTTCAATTTGCTTCAGCAGAGGTGCGGTGTTTCGGTCCACTGCTTGTGAGAAAGAAGCTTGGCAGGTGGGGTTAGTGCACTGGAAATTTAAGATGAGTCGAACATCTTCTCCCGATTGCAGAGTGCCATTCATGAGTCGTTCCCGGGCAGCGGCGTAGTATCCGGCAAAGGCGATCTGATTATCTTCCGCGGATGGCGTGTGTATTTCCTTTTCAGGATAGATACCTTTTGCGCGGCGCTGGGCATCCACTTTGTCTCCGAGCCCCGTGAAGAATTTATCGGCCGAGGTAGCGGCTTTGGCCAATGGGCCACTGAAGCCAAGGAAACAGCCCAAGAGCAAAACTCCGCCCCAAGCGCCAATGCCCAGGATGTGTCGCCGGTTGGCATGGGCCTCATAACGGTTAAAGGCATAGAGCGCTATGGCCAAGCCTGCGAGCAGGCCGAGGAAAAGCAGGACGTTCAGGTGCATGCGTTTACTACTGTTATTGATTTTAGCAACCAGTTCCTGAAAGAAATGGGGATCGATTTGTGTGCTCGGATTGTAGTGAGCCCGGATGTACTGGAGGTAAGTGCCGTCTGCGAGGGCGTTTTGGGTGATAATGTACACATCGCGTCGGTCAAAGTCCGGGTCACGTTTGTGTTTCGGGTCAATGAAGCTTTCGCAGAAAATAAAATAGGTGGGGCAGAATCGGCCGGGATCAGTGCCTCCAAAGAGAATAGCGTCCTGATCCATCTCGGGATAAATGTCAAAGGGCGGCGTAAACATATCGTGCCCGTACCAATAGCCAAAGAGGTGGTTGCGTTGTTCGTTTTCCGCCCAGTTATTCAGGGCAGGACGTAAGGGCAGGAGGCAAACTGTGGCGAGCGCGATTAGAGTGAAAGCCCGGAGGGGGATCGAAGGGCGGAGGTGGCGAGTAATGGCCGCAACCAGCAGTATTCCAAGCAGGCCCCAGCCGATGTAAGCCGCGGCCCGCTCCATAGCGAACACGGTCGACTCAATAATCCCATAGGTGCTGATCCCTTCAAGAAGGACCAGCCCGCCGAGAAAGGTAATGATGCCAGTGAGCCCAGTGCGTCCCGAAGAGGCAAGTGTGGCGCCGATGAGAGCAAGCCCAAGTCCGATGGCGCCAGCGATAAAGATGTGCGTGGCGGCAAAGAACACCTTATTTAAGTGCCGGTTCAACTCATCGGCAGTGGGGTTGATGAGATAGATCAAGATC
>WTHG01000281.1 GCA_011523245.1 Verrucomicrobiales bacterium
CGCCAGGCACGACCGAGTATCAGGCACAATTTTCCCAATGGACCGCCCACTGGAAAACCGCCGCCACGCAAGGCAACGCCGCGTATCATGAGATTCCAGCTAGCTCCAAGCAGGCCGCCGATCTGAAAACGCGATTAACCACCGAGCTCCAAACCGGCCAAACACCTCTCTGGCTCGTACTTATTGGCCACGGCACGTTTGACGGCAAAACGGCCAAGTTCAACCTGCACGGCCCGGACCTGACCGCCGCTGAACTGAAGATCTGGCTAGCCAAGAGCCAACGCCCCATCGCCGTGATCAACTGCGCCTCTTCCAGCGCCCCATTTCTCAATACCCTGAGCGGCCCCAATCGCGTCATCCTCACCGCCACCCGCAGCGGCGCCGAACGCAATTTCTGCCGACTGGGTGGCTACCTCTCCAGGGCCATTGCCAGCCCCACAGCGGATCTGGATAAGGACGGCCAAACTTCCCTGCTTGAAGCTTGGCTCACCGCCACCCGCCAGACCGCGGAGTTTTACCAAAACGAAAATCGCCTCAGCCCCGAGCACGCCCTGCTCGATGACAATGGCGATGGCAAAGGCACGCCGCCCAAATGGTTTCGCGGGATTCGCGTCACACAGAAAAGCGCCGATCCCAAGCTCCTGCCCGACGGACTGCGCGCCCATCAGCTACACCTCGTGCCCAGCCCTGCCGAACGCACCCTCACCGCCACCCAACGCGCCCAACGCGATACCCTTGATCTCGAGCTCGCCCGCCTCCGGACCCGCAAGACGACTCTGGAGCCCGATGCCTATTACGCCAAGCTGGAACAAATTCTCCGCCAACTCGCCCATATCTACCATTCCGACCCCGCCAATCCTTCACATGAAATATCTCGCACTCCTCCCCGTGAGCGCGCTCCTCCTGAGCATGGCCTGTAGCAACGACACCGATCCCGACGACCACGGATCAGGCAATCCAGCCACCGCACCGGTCGATTATTTGGGGGCCATTAATCAGGGCAAAAACAAGGCGGTGGTTGATGCCGCCCTGTTGCAGGTCAATAACGCCCTCGGCCAGTATCAGGCCACCAATTTTAAACCGGCGCCCAGCCTACAACAGCTCATTGACGAAGACCTGCTCACCACACTACCCCAAATCCCGGATGGGGCCCAATGGCAATACGATCCCCAAACCGGCAAGGCCAGCGTCGTGCCCAAATAAGAAGCCACCCCGGACCCCGGCTTTGCTATTTATCCCGGCGGGTATTCTTCTCAATAAAAACCCACGTTGCCGTCCCCCAACTGCCTTCGGTCATGCACGCGGGATTATGAAGGAATTTCCTGGTGGGATCCTTCCGGCTGAGGCAACTCGAACCTGCCGGATATTTCGCAATGTCCTCCGGCAATTGTTCGTAATCATAGGCGATCTTCAGCCCGTCCAAAGACTGCCTAAATCTTCGGGTGTTCAGTGCCCCCTGAACCAAACGGATTTTCAAAGACTCCTGAATCGCTTTGGTATTTTCCCCGTACTTAGGAACAAAATTTCTCGCGTTGGGATCATTGAAACTCGTGCCGCCGCCGGCATCCAAAGCCACCACCGTCGAAAAAAGTCCAAGGTATTTGGATCCCCAGTAGAGAGACCCGGCTGCCCCCATGGAGAATCCCATGACAGTCCGTTGGCTTCGATCCTCCGTAAGGGCGTGTTCCTTTTGCAGAAAGGGAAGTAATTCCTTGAGGATATTGGTTTCCGGTCGTTTCGCCTTGGCTCCATCCCGCCAAACCGTCCCTGCGTACTTCTCAGGAAAGACCACAATGAAGCTCCCGATCTTGCCTGCTTTCCGGGCCGCTTCATAACTTTTCAATACTTGAGCCGAGCCATTCCCACCGCCGGCGCCATGGAGAAATATAATCAACGGGTAAGGCCCATGATCCTTGTGGTAATTCGGCGGGAGATACAGGGTGTAGACGATTTCATCTCCCGTGATGGGCCCTTTGTACGTAAGGTTCTTCTGGTATCGGCCCTCCAGTTCACCCGCATCGGGTTGGGCCTGAACAAGACCCATCCCAAAGACATAAAGAACGATGATCGAAAATGTTTTCATATGAGTTCAGTGACGGAGATCAATTGGATGGTGATTTGAAAGTGTTGGGCCCTGCAGGATTCGTTGTGCCCCATGACCATAAACCGAGTCAAAATTGCTCTTTCTCGGGAAATAGCCAAGCCTTTTAGGTCTTTAACGGTTTCGAGCGGGTGCAAAGCGGGTGAATTTGAAAGGCCATTTCTCCTACGAAACTTCGTGCTACAATAAGGCATGAAGCCAACCAACAAGCCCATCACCGTGCGCTATAAAAAGCTCGGTCGTGAGCGGGTGCTTGGGCGTTTATAAAATCTCTTCCGATTTGCAGTAGGCAGACATTAGGCGGTGGCGTAGGCTG
>WTHG01000235.1 GCA_011523245.1 Verrucomicrobiales bacterium
CTCGAGAAGCTGGGCGACAAGGTCGATGTGGTGTCCATCTCCACGCCGGACCACACGCATTACCCGGCCACGATGGCGGCGATGAAGCTGGGTAAGCACGTGTTTACGCAGAAACCTCTTACGCACAAGCTGGCCGAGGCGCGCGAGCTGGCGGCGTTTGCCGCGGAGAAAAAGCTCACCACGCAGATGGGCATCCAAAACCAGTCCCGCGCACCGTACCGATTCACGCGCCACCACATAAAGGCCGGCATCATTGGTAAGATCAAAAAGGTCTACGTGTGGTCGTTCAAGAACTGGGGCTACGACGGCAAACCGTTCGCCGAGAAATCGCCCATCCCCGAGACGCTTGATTGGAATCTCTGGCTCGGCACCGCGCCCAAGCGGCATTTCACCTCCAAGGTGTATCACCCCGGCCAATGGCGCAAGATTCTCGACTACGGTTGCGGCACGCTGGGCGACATGGGCATTCATATTTTTGACACGCCCTTCAAGTCGCTCGACCTCACCGACCCGCTTTGGGTGGAGGCCGAGTGCCGCGCGCCCAATGGGTTTGGCCACGCCGAGCAAAACAAGGTGCACTACGGCTTCAAGCCGACGAAGTACACCACCAAGGATTTCACTTTCACCTGGTGGGACGGCGAAGGGGCTCCGCGTCACAATGGCAACCCGGACCTGGTCCTGCCCAACGGCGACAAGTTGCCCCGACAGGGCGCGTTGTACGTCGGCGAAGGCGGCCGCATGGTCCTGCCCCATTGCAACACCCCGACCTTCTATCCGGACTCGGTGCTGGATGGAGTAGACAAGGGCGAGTTCCAAAACGTCAACCACTACACCCAATTTCTCGACGCCATTGAAGGCAAGGACAAGACCCTCGCCGGTTTTGATTACGCCGGCCCGCTGGCGGAATCTCTCTGCCTCGGCGTAGTGGCCTGCCAGTTCCCGGGTAAACGCCTAGAATGGGACGCCAAGAAAATGCACGTCCCTAATCTCGCCGCCGCAAACCCGCTGCTCGAAGGCAAGTACCGGAAATTTTAGACACGAGCGTTCAACCGATAGGAATTGATGCTTCAGTACACGACCCCAAACCGGCGTTGGCCGCGTGGGAAGTTTTTTTCCTTCGCCCTGCTTTGCCTGATCGCAAAATCGGCGCTAGGGGCGGATCTGAAGCTGGAGCAAACCAAGGATATAATCCGCGTCACCCTAGGCAACAAACCCGTGCTGGAATACGTGAAGACCGAGAAGCCCGTTCCCGAAGGCGTGGCTCCGATCTACCGACGGAGTGGATACATTCATCCGGTCTTTAGCCCCAGCGGTCAGGAGGTTACTGGCGATTTTCCAGCCGATCACGCCCATCAACACGCCCTGTTCTTCGCCTGGACCAAATCGAGGTTCGACGGCAAGAAGACCGACTTCTGGAATCAGGCCAAACAGATGGGCAAGATCGAACATCGGAAAGTTCTGGGCATTAAGCAGGGAGACGATCGAGTCTCTTTCAGCGTGGAGCATGCCTTCGTGGTCGGACGCACGGACGCCCTACGTGAAACCTGGACGGTCACCGTCCATCGCACTCCCGAGGATCATTTTCTCTTCGATCTCAAAAGCGCGCAACAATGCGCAACAGACAAGCCGTTCGTGCTGGAGAAATACCACTACGGCGGCATGGCCTTCCGCGGGCGGGCGGAATGGCTGAAAGAAAAGGACGACCCCGGTGCCGCACCGGCCGATTTCCGTTTCCTGACCAGCGAAGGCAAAGGCCGCCTTGAAGGCAATCACACTCGCCCCAACTGGGTGGCACTCGGCGGCAAGCTTGATAACCAACATGCCTCGGTCGCCATCTTCGGCCACCCCAGCAATTTTCGCTTCCCGCAACCTGTGCGGTTACATCCCGCCAAGCCTTACTTCTGCTTCACCCCGGCAGTGATCGATCGCTTCACGATTAAGCCGGGCACCCCTTACATATCGCAGTACCGTTTTCTCGTGAAAGCCGACGCTATCGACGCTGAGGAAATTAATACCCACTGGCTCCGCTATGCTAACGGCGCTAAAAACGCCAAGTAACTTGTCGGCGACCGGTTCTCAAAAATAGCACCATGAAGATTCCATTTTCCGGTCTCGCGACCGTCTTTCTCATGTGCGCCGGACTTATTCAGGCGACGGACCGTCCCAACTTCATCATCATCTTCACGGATGACCAGGGCTATCAGGACGTCGGCTGTTTCGGTTCGCCGGATATCCGTACGCCGCGGCTGGACGCAATGGCCAAGCAGGGCATGAAATTCACCAGCTTCTACGCCCAACCGGTTTGCGGCCCCTCGCGCGCAGCGCTGATGACCGGTTGCTATCCCATGCGGGTCGCCGAGCGCGGACACACCAAGCAGGTGCATCCCATTCTACACGAAGACGAAATTACTCTCGCCGAGGTGCTGAAGCCCAGCGGCTACGCTACCGCCTGTTTCGGCAAGTGGGACTTAGCAAAACACGCTCAAACGGGGTTTTTCATGGACCTCTTTCCAACTCGACAAGGGTTTGACTACTTCTATGGCACGCCCACTAGCAATGATCGAGTGGCGCACCTATACCGTAACGAAAAGCTCATCGAGTCGAATTCCAATATGGCGACCCTCACCCGCCGTTACACGGACGAGGCCATCGCCTTCATCAAGAAACACCGTCAGCAACCGTTCTTCGTTTACGTGCCGCACACCATGCCGCACACGCGCCTGGACGCCTCCCCGCAATTCAAAGGAAAAAGTAAACGTGGCCTATACGGCGACGTGATTGAGGAGATCGATTTCAATGTCGGCCGCATCCTCGACGCGCTTGAAGAACTTAAACTCACCGAGAAAACCTACGTACTCTTCACCAGTGACAACGGCCCGTGGTTGATCAAAAACAAGGACCTCGCCGACGGCCGGTTGCCGGGCGATCACGGCGGTTCGGCCGGGCCGTTGCGCAGCGGCAAAGTCTCCACCTTCGAAGGCGGCGTCCGCGTGCCCACCATCCTCTGGGGCCCCGGCCGCGTGCCCGCCGGCGTCACCTGCGATTCCATCGCCACCACCATGGATCTCCTGCCCACGTTGGCCGCACTTGCCGGCGCCAAGACGCCGGACGACCGAGTCATTGATGGCGAAGACATTCGCCACTTATTTCACGGCGACTTTGCCAAGGCCGACCCCGACAAGGCATACTTTTATTACCTGCGAGTCCACCTGCAGGCCGTGCGGCAGGGTAAATGGAAACTACATTTGCCACGGGCCAAGGAACCAATTGGCGCCGCGCCTTTCAGTCGTAATGTGCACATTGCACCCGCGGACCGGATCGGTTTTGAAAAACCATTTCTGGTCGATCTCGAAAAAGACCTCGGCGAAACCACCGACCGTTCCGGGCAAAATCCAGAGGTCGTTCGACGCCTGCTCGCGCTAGCTGAATCCATGCGTAAGGACCTCGGTGATTACAATCGCGTCGGAAAAAACATGCGTTTTTCCGATTCCCTCGAGAAACGCCCGACCCTGCCTCCTGTTCCCGCCCCGCGCAAACCACGCCGCCCAAAGTAGCCCATTTTCCGTTTTTAAAAGATGCCCCAATCTCCCATCACCATCACCGCGGCCGAGGTCATTGACCTACGCGTACCAACCTCGGACCAGATGCTGGGTTCCGATCCCTTTCATAAAGCACCGGATTATTCCTCCGCCGTCCTACATCTAGAAACCAACACCGGATTGCGGGGGGTATCGGTGGTGTTCACCATCGGCGCGGGCACGGACTGGATGTGCCACGGCATCCGCGACCTCTGCCAACTAGTGATCGGTACCACTCTGGATGAGTTTACCGATTCCCCGTTCCAACTCTACCGGCGCCTGATCGATCATCATCAATTACGCTGGCTGCACGACGGCGTGTTTCGCATGGCGGCCGGTGCCGTGTTGAATGCAATATGGGATCTGTGGGCCAAATCCCTCAATCAACCGCTTTGGAAATTGCTCGTGGATTTGGAACCGGAATTTGTCGCCGACTGCATCGACTGGCGCAACCTCGGCGATGCCCTCACACGCGAGGAAGCCATTAACCTTTTGCAGGCGCGCCGCGCAAAGGTTTCTGAACGCGAAGCCGCCATGGCCGAGCGCGGCCCCAAGGCCTACTGCACCGCCGGCTGGCTGGGTCTGAGCGATGAGGAAATCCTCATCACGATCCGCAAGCTGCAGGCGGAAGGTTTTGATGCCTTCAAACTGAAGGTCGGTCAGGACTCCGAAGCCGATGTGCAGCGGATACGATTCATGCGCGACGCCATCGGATCAGACGCCCAACTGATGGTCGATGCCAACCAATTCTGGGGATTGACCGAGGCCAAGCAACACGTCGAACAATACCGCCCCTTCAACCTGAAATGGGTGGAGGAACCTATTGCCCGCGACGAAGTGCTCGGTTATGTAGAATTAGCCGAGACTTTCGCGGATGCCTCCTTTGATTTTGCTTGTGGCGAACAGGCTGCGTCGCCGGTGATCTTCAAGCAACTGCTCAAGAGCGGAGCCATCAAGTATTGCCAGATCGACGCCGTACGCGTCGCTGGGGTGAATGATGTGATGGCGATTATTCTAATGGCCGCCAAATACGACGTCCCCGTCTGCCCGCATGGAGGCGGCATCGCTTTGTGCAACATGATTCAGCACTACGGCATGTGGGATCAGATCGCCGTGGCCGGCCATTCGAACACACAACTGGTGGAGTACATTGATTTTTTGCAGGACGCCGTCGAGCGTCCCGTGGACGTCCGCGATGGCTGCTACGTCACACCCAGTGCACCCGGCTGGGGCCTAGAGTTTCGATCGGAATTTATCGCCCAACACAGTTACCCCGAAGGGGATGTCTGGAAAAACCGCCCCGCCGACAAAAAAGGCGTCACCTTCGAGGCGCGTTAATTCACGTATCTTAAGCTCGCCCCAAATGGCGATTTAGCCGATTCTGTTTCCGCTTTATGCAACGCGGCGCGATCATTTTTTCCCTGCTCGGGTTGACTGGATTTCTAGCGGTCAACGTGGCCGGAATGGATGAAGCCGCGTTGCGGGCGGATGCTCAGAAGGTCTTCAAGGAAAAGGTCGGCCCTTTCGTCAACAAATACTGCACGCGCTGCCATGGCAGCCGGGCCAAGGCGGGGATCAATTTGCAGTCGGCTCTTAAGAATCCCAGCGGCGAGTCCGGCATGCTGCATTTCAAGAAAGCGGCGGCCAACGTGAAGGTGCACGACATGCCGCCGGTTGATACCTCCAAGCAACCGACTGACGCTGAGCGGCGGCAGTTCGTGGAATGGATTGGTAAACTCAAGCACCTCGCGCCGCGTGATCCGGGGCCGTTCATTATCCGCCGTCTCACTAAGACTGAATACGCCAATACCTTGCGCGATCTGTACGGCGTCGATCCCTCTATTGCCGACAGTCTGCCCGATGAAGTGGTGGGTGAGGGATTTCTCAACTCCATTTCCTCTTTGCAATCGGAGCTATTCCTCGGCATCGCCAACAAGGTCGTCGCGCAGGTGGCGCCGACAGGCAAAGCACCCACGGCTATCCAGAAACGGCTCTTTGGTGAGGTGCCCCCTGAAGGGGCTGATCACCGCAAGGCGGCCCGCGGGGTTGCGCGTTCGCTGGCTCGGGATGCTTACCGGCGACCGCCGACCAATGCAGAGTTGAACGTCCTCGTCGGCATCTACGATCTTGGTCGCAAAAACAACCTCAACCATACGGCGTCGCTGAGCCTGATGTTCAAGGCCGTGCTGGTCTCGCCGCAATTTCTTTTCATCACGCCCGCGGGCGAGTCGGAATCAAAGGAACCAATCGTGCCGCTGGACGATTTCCAGTTGGCCTCGCGTCTCTCATACCTGCTGTGGTCCGCGCCACCCGATGCGGAGCTGGCCGGCTTGGCTGACAAGGGTGACCTCCACAAACCCGAGGTACTACGCGCACAAGTGGAGCGGCTGTTAAAGGACGATCGATCGCGGGCATTGTTCGATGGCTTTGGCGCGCAGTGGTTGCGGGTGAACGCCTTGGATGGACAGGTGTTCGACCCGAAACGGTTTCCCGAAATGAAGCCGGCACTGCGCACGGCGATGATCGATGAGGCTCGTTTATTTTTTGAAAGCATCGTGCGCGAGAACCAAAGTGTGGTCCGGTTCGTGGACAGTGATTACACGTTTCTGAACGAACCGCTCGCCAAAGTTTACGGGCTGGAGCAAACCGTTCGCGGCCCAAAGATGAGGCGGGTCAAGCTGACGAACCCCAACCGCGGCGGTATCCTCGGCATGCCGGCCACGCTGGCCACCACCTCGTTTCCCAACCGCACCAGCCCGGTGAACCGCGGCGTGTGGGTGCTGGAACAGATTCTTGGCGAACGCGTCCCGCCACCGCCGGCCGACATCCCTGAGCTCGAGGAACAGGATCATCAGGACGTGAAAGGGCTCACCTTGCGCCAGCTCACGGAGCGGCACCAATCGGAAGCCACCTGTCGTAACTGCCACAAAATCCTCGATCCGATCGGCTTTGGCTTGGAGAATTTTGACGCCATCGGCCGCTGGCGGGATAAGACCGACGAAGGCCTCGCCATTGACTCGGCAGGCCAGCTGCCTGATGGAACAAAGTTTTCCACTCCGGCGGAATTGAAGAATCTCTTGGCCAAGCGGGAAGCCGATCTCGCCCGCAACTTCACTGAACGCCTGATGGCCTTCGCGATTGGGCGGCAGTTGAGGGGCTACGATGATGTTGTCATCGATCAATTAATGATTAAGATCGCCAAGGACGATTATCGCATACGCGCCATCATCACCGAGGTCGTCGCCAGTTACCTGTTTACACACCGGAGAATCAAAGGATGAAAATGAAGAACCCATCTCACATCGACCGTCGTACGTTCCTCAAGGGCGCGGGCGTTACGCTTGCTTGCCGTTTATGGATTCGCTGGCGCTAGCCGCCAACAAGAAGGCCGCCAAGCCACCGGTGCGTATGGCGTTCATGTACATGCCGCACGGGGTGATCATGGATCAGTTTTGGCCGAAGGATCAGGAGTCGTTCCTGAACTCGCCGCCGCCTATTATCCGATCGCTGAAACCGATCATGGACCAGTGCCTGATGATGAAGGGCATTTCCGGTGTGCCGATCAATCCATTCAATGGCGCGCCGCATGCGCTGGAGTTGTCCACCTGGCTCACTGGTCGATTGCCCGACGCCGATTCGCGTGGCCGCATCAATATCGCCATTTCTGCCGATCAAATCATGGCCAACTACGTTGGTGCCCACACCCTGCTGCCTTCGCTGGAGCTGGCCACCATGCCGCAGACTTGGAAGGAAAATCAGGAAGGCCTGCATGAGGGTTATTATAATCACTGCAGCTACCGCTCGCCCACCCAACCTGTGCCGGCCGAGACCGATCCGCGCAATGTTTTGAACCGGCTCTTCGGCAAACGCGGCGAGAAAGGCCGCGTCTCCCAAGCCAATCCGCTCGATCGGCAAATGCTCGACCGAGTGCTGGGCGGCGCTCGCGATCTGCGCAAAACATTGGCGAAACCCGACCAGCAAAAGCTCGATGAATACCTCGACAGCGTGCGCTCGGTAGAACGCCGTATCGCCGCCATCGAAACCCGCCAACAGGAAGCAGCCTTCGAGAAGAACGGCGTCGCCCCCTCCAAACGCCACGCCACGGACTCGGCCCCGATCGAGGTGAAGATTCCCGAGGGCGACAAACGCAGCGAATACATGCGGGTCATGTGCGATCTGACCGTGCTCGCGTTTCAGACCGACACCACCCGCGTCAGCACCTACGTCGGCTCCCGGCCCAACGGCGCGTCCTACCCCGAGCTGGGCTTCAGCAACCAACACCACTCACAAACCCACTACGGCAGTGATCAGGAAAAGATTCGCAAGGTGGCGGCCATCAACCAGTTCAACGTCGATCAATTCGCCTACATGGTGAAGAAGATGCACGCCCTTAAGGAAGGCGACGGCACCCTGCTCGACAACTGCATCATGATGTGGGGCTCCGGCCTCGAGGACGGCAACAAACACCGTCGAGACAACCTGCCCTTCATCCTCGCCGGCAAAGGCGGCGGCGCCCTCAAGACCGGACGTTTCCTCTCCGGCGTCAAGGGCAACCAAGCCGACCTGCTCACCACGCTGCTGGACTGCGTCGGCGTCCCATTGGATCGCCCCATCGGCATCGCCACCAAGCAGATCGAGGCGATCAAAGCTTAATCGACTCCGGCGAGCAGTGCTTCGGAAGGGTGCTGAAACGGCTGGCCACGCGGCTGTTTTTGGCCGATGCTCGGCCTATCCTATGAAGCACTTCGCAGTATTCCTGTCATTACTCCTCTTGATGCCGGCGCTTTTTGCCGAGGACGCCATCCACATTCGCACTCAAGCCGAATGGGAAAAGGCCGTAGCCGATTCCAAGGGCGTGGCCATCAAGGATGGTGCCGTGGCGCCCACCGATAAAACGGGACAGGTTCGCACACGGTTGCAGAAGTTTGACCAAAAGAAAAAGGCGGCTTCATTGACGCTCACGCAATCGTCTATTTGGCAGAATTGGAATCCCATCCCCAACCTCGGCCCGTCCAACCTCAGCGATGCGCCCGTGTTGCTAACGGTGGGCCCGGGCAACTACTGGATGTTTGGCCGCTATGGAGGCGGCCGGAAGCCAGCGAATTTCAAGGGAGAAAAAGCGACTCTCAAGGGGTTTGATGTGCCGCTGGTGAAGTCGCGGTTCCCCAATCAATTCGACGCGCCCGGCGGCCTCAAGCCCGGCAAGGGCGGCTATCACGCGTGGCAAAGCCGCGACATGAAAAACTGGGTGCATCACGGGCCGGTCACCGAGGGCTTTTCGCGCTGGGTCACGAGTGCGGAGTGGGTCGATGGTAAGGCGTACATTTATTACGACTTCCCAAACGATCAGGATCCGCACGTGTACGTGGATGATAATCTCTTCGATGGGTTGCCCGGCAAGAACATGGGCATCGCGGTGAAGGATCCTTCGCACGGTTCGGACGCCGGTTTCATTCGCGATCTGCAGGGCAACATGCACGTGATCATCGAGGACTGGAGCCCGATCAACGCCAGCAAACGCTCGTGGGATTCCCCGCTCGCCGGCCACGCCGTCAGCCCGAATGGCCTGAATAATTTTAAGTTCCAAAAACCCGCCGTCGACAACCGAACCAAGCCCACCGGCAAGATTGCCACCTACAACCATCCGCACTGGCTCAAGGAGGATCCGAAACGGTTCAAGACCAACGTCGCCAAATACGAGGTGCACGAACCGAAACAAGAAGCCTACGGCGACTGGGCAGCCATTTGCATCGGCGGGCAGTATTATTTAT
>WTHG01000222.1 GCA_011523245.1 Verrucomicrobiales bacterium
GTATGCGGGTATCCAGGCGCATCCCAAGGCGCACAATTACATATTCTCAATCTGGGATCACAAAGGCCACACTGCGCCGATCCGCGCCGTATATCGCGGGCCGGGGACGTTGACCGAGAGATTTGGTGGCGAAGGCACCGGGCTCAAGTCGTGGAACTTCACACTCGGGTGGGAGGTGGACACTTGGTACACGCTTGTCTCGCGTTGCTGGGTGATGGGTGATCACACCTACTACGGGTTCTGGAGTCGCTCAGGCAAGACCGGGCAATGGACGCATTTGGTCACCATGGATGTCGCCGCCAAGAAAGCCTTTTTCGAGGGTGGCACGGATGCCTTTATCGAGGACTGGCTGGAGACCGGCAAAAACGCGCGCACTTCTCATTTGCGTGGCGGCTGGAAACGCCGGCTCAACGGCCAGTGGCACCCCTTCGGCAGCGCGCGATACTCGGTGAACTATTGGGATCTCGAGCCCGGCAAGCGGTCGTTCAATTACAAGACCAACTGGAACGGCGGCGTGGCCAAGGATGCTTCCGGTGAATTTTATTTTATGACCGCTGGCGGTAAAGCAACCCAGCCCACCACCAAGAATCCATCTCAACACGTAATTAAGCGCATGGAGATCAAGCCTAACTATGCGCCCTTGAAGATTAAATCTGCTAAGGCTAAGTGGGATGGCAAAACTCTCGTGGTCGAGTGGGAAAACGATCCGGCTACGCTGCCACAGTTTTCGTGCAAGGTGTTTTACGACGGTATTGAGCCCAGCGAGACCTCCAGCATGGTGCCCTCCGCTCGACGCGCCGAGCTGCCCATCAAGCAGCTCGGCCGTACCTCTGTACATCTGATTTGCGAGGATATACTCGGCAACAAATCGAAGGTTTACACTCTCAGCCTAGCAGGCGTACGGTGACATCCTAGGCTGCCGTTTGTCCTCTTGGCAGAGTCGTGTCGAGTGACCGTCCAATTCACCTTAAACTACCTAAGGCGCAGGCGGGCGGTGACGGGTTGATGGTCACTGGGAATTTGGGGGAAGTCTATGAAGAGAACAATTTCCGTGCGGTCCACCAGCACCGGGCCACGGGTCAGAACCCAGTCGATGCGGCGGTTGCCGCGCTGGGTTTGGCCAAAGCCGTTAAAGGTGTTCCAGCCGGCGTTGACTTTTTCCTTGGCGACCTGAAATGAATCGTGAAAGGCACCCTCGGAGGTGAGCGTGGTATAGGCGCGGTTGGCCTTTGCGACCGCATTGAAGTCGCCAACGAGGATGACCGGTAGCTGGGCCTTCAAAGCGTTCACTCGCTGCAGGATCAGTTGGGCCGATTTCTCGCGCGATGGCTGTGACCGGTGATCGAAGTGTGTGTTCCAGAAATAAAACTCTTTTTTCGTTCGGCGATCGAGAAAGCGCACCCACGTGACCATGCGTTTCACCGTGTTGCCCCAACTGGTGGAGCCGACTTTCTCCGGCGTGTCCGACAACCAAAAATGTTTCGTCTCTAACGGTTCAAACCGCGCGTGCCGATAAAAGATGGCCATGAATTCCCCACGCTGGCCACCTTCGCGCCCAGTACCGATCCATTTGTGGTCCGGTAACGACTTGTCCATGAACACCAGTTGATGATGCAGTCCTTCTTGCGTGCCGATGAGGTCGGCCTTTTGATCGGCGATTACTTTGACCACACCGCCTCGCCGCTTCGGCCAGGCATTTGCTCCTGTGGCACTGGCGTATCGAATATTGAACGCCATCACGTTTAGGGACTCGTTAGTTTTGGCCTTTTGTGCCTGAACTTCAGTGCTGATCAATAGGATTAAAACCAAGACAACGTGTGTAAAAAAAATTGGCATGGGGCTGAGTGTCTGGTCATACGGAGTTTTCTTCAAGCGGCAAACATCGAGTTGCAGTCGGTTGAGGTTTGACCTCCATAGACGACTGCCTAATGCTTAACCCATGACACGGTGGTTTTTCGTATGGTTGCTAGGCGGTGCCGGACTGCTGAGCGCGATCCCTCCGAATATCATCGTGTTCATGGTCGATGATTATGACAAGTACGAGACCAGCGTGTACGGCGGCAAGGTGCTGACGCCGAATCTGGATCGGCTGGCGCGGGAGGGAATCACTTTTGAAAACGCGCACGTTACCAGCACGGTTTGTACGCCGTCACGATACACTTTCCTGACTGGCCGCAATGCGGGCTCGGCCTACTCGGCGGAGTTTCTGGAGCTATTCCCCAAGGGGCAGCAAAGCCTGCCGGGTTTCAATGTGGAGCTCGAGCCGGACAATCAAAACGTGGCAGCGTTGCTGGCCAAGGCGGGGTACGCCACGGGGATGGTGGGGAAATTTCATGTGGGACCAAAACTGAGCGATGCAAAGTTTCGGAAAAAATACCGGCTGCACGAGATAGAAAAGAA
>WTHG01000183.1 GCA_011523245.1 Verrucomicrobiales bacterium
ATTTCCGTAGGGTGATGGAGGATAAATCGGTCCCCGTTTTGGCTAAAGCTTACCAGCAAGGGAATTTGGATGACCGCGGGAAAGAGCAACTATACCGCATAATCAATGATTATATTGACCAACATCCCCAGGCAGGACAAGTGATGGTCGATCGCTTTCAGGGGTATCTCGTGAAAATGGGAGAAGAAGAAGCCGAACGCGCCAAGGCCCAAGCAGAACGCGAAGCAGCAGCAGCACGTGGTGAAAACAGCGGTGGCCGAGGTGGCGATTTTCTCCGTAACATGTTTGGTGGAGGAGGAAGCCGATCTCGGGAAGCCGCGATACGCGAAGTTAGGAGACTCGGAGAGGGTCGCCCAGATGCGGACGCCCTAGCTCTACGACGCGCTGCTCTCAACGGGCTTAAAGCCTCCACAAGCGATGCGGACTTCGTTGCAATGTTTGATTCAGTTGAAAACCGTTTACAAGCCCTCTCCAACCCAGATGCGACTGAGATTTCAGAGCGTTTTGAAATGAGAGACCCTCAACGGGAGCGTCGTGATGAGGAACGCAGGAAGCAAATGGAAGAGTTTCGTAAACGCATGGAGGAGAGGCGTAACAACCCTCCATCAGAGTAGATTTAAACTTACCTAAATTTCCTAAAGCCGCGCAAAATGCGCGGCTTTTTCTTTTTACATCAGTCTTCAGGACTAGAGCTGTCATCAAGTAGATATTGCAGGTAGACAACATCCCGCCATTGACCGAATTTACAGCCGGCTTCACGAAACGTGCCGGCTTCTCGGAACCCCTGCCGCTGATGTAGCTGCAGGCTAGGTTCGTTTTTTGAGTCGATCACCGCCAGCAGACAATGTAACCGGCGTTCCCGAGCTGTTTCCAGCAATGCCTTCAAAAGCAAGCCGCCTATGCCTTGACGGCGATACATGGTATCCACATATAACGCCACCGAACCGGTAAAGCGAAACCCGCTCCGCTCCTGATGCGGCCCGAGCGAAGCCCAGCCAACCACCAATCCGGCCCGTTCTGCAACTAAGATTGGGAAATTGCGCTGTTGATAATAATCAAACCACTCCTCGCGCTGGCGCAAAGTATTAGGGGAATCCTCGTAGGCCGCCGCGGGTTCTTTCACCGTCGCGTTGTAGATCACCAAAATCGCCGGCACATCCTCGCGCCGGGCGGGTCGAATGGTCACCGTTTCGCTCACGTTCCGAACCAACCACAGGTAACTGATATCGACGAGTCTTTTTGGCGGTTTGACAGTCGACCTGTTTCGCGTATGCTCCCCGCCCCCTTGATGAAAAAGCGCAAGTTTAACGTCGCCGTGGCGGGAGTGACCGGTGCGGTCGGGCAGGAAATGCTCCGTGTGCTGGAAGCCCGCCGTTTTCCCGTGGATCAACTGATTCCGCTGGCCTCCAAACGCAGCGCCGGCAAACGCATCGGCTTCAAGGGCAACCGCTACACCGTGCGCGAACTCACCAAGGATTCATTTGCCGAGGTGGACATCGCCCTCTTCAGTGCCGGGGGCGGCATCAGCAAGGAATACGCGCCGGCCGCAGCAGCCGCCGGCGCGGTGGTGGTGGATAATTCCAGTGCCTTTCGCATGGATAAAACCGTGCCGTTGGTCGTGCCGGAAATCAACGGAGCCGATGTTAAAAAACACCGGGGCATCATCGCCAATCCGAACTGCTCCACCATCATCACATTAATGGCCCTGAACCCACTTCATCAGGCGTTTGGCGTGAAACGGATTTTCGCCTCCACTTATCAGGCTGTCAGCGGCAGCGGCGCACAGGGGATTATTGAGCTGGAACAACAAGTCAAGGCCCTCGCCCGCGGCCGGCAGGTGAAGACCGAAGTGTACCCGCACCAAATCGCTTTCAACGCCCTGCCCCACGTCGATGCGTTCCTCGATAACGGCTACACCAAGGAGGAAATGAAGCTGGAAAACGAAGGTCGCAAGATCATGCATCACGCGCGCTTCAAGGCCAGCAGCACCTGTGTGCGCATCCCCGTCTATCGCGCCCATTCCATTTCCGTAAATGCCGAGTTCACCAAGCCCGTCACCGTGGCCGCCGCACGCCGCGTGCTCAAGAAAGCGCCTGGGCTGGATCTCGTGGATGATGTGAAAAAAAATCTCTACCCGCTCGCACTCGACATGGCCGAGCAGGATAACTGCGCCGTGGGCCGAATCCGGAAAGATTGCGCTATGAAAAACGGCCTCAGCTTCTGGGTGGTCGGCGACCAAATCCTGAAAGGTGCCGCGCTCAACGCCGTACAAATCGCCGAGCTCGTCGCCAAAGGCTAATCAACCCCAACGTTGCTATCGTCTTCGACGCTCTGTAACCTGAGGTCTCAATCGCGCGTCAATCAATTGAACATGAGATTTCTCATTTTTAGCACGTCCCTATTGCTCGCCAGTGCCGCTTTCTTGCAATCCGCACCGGTTAAAACCTTAGCCGGAAAGTCCATTGATCCCCTCAAGGGAGCCACGCCTATTGTAATGTTTTTTACCACCAACGACTGCCCCGTTGCTAATAAAATGGTTCCGGAAATTCGCCGAATCTCCGACGACTATAAGGGGAAAGTACGTTTTCTGATGGTGTACACTGATCCGCAAAGCACCCTGCAGGAACTGAAAACACACCAAGCGGATTATCAGCTAAAGTCCATCCCCGGAACACACGACCATAATCACATACTCGTTCGAGCAGCCGACGCAAAAATCACACCCGAAGCCGCCATTCTAATTAATGGCAAAGCCGTATACCGCGGTCGTATCAATAATTACTACGAGGATTTCGGCAAACCAAGAAGCGTAATCACCCAACACGATTTACGCATTGCTATCGATGCAGTACTTGCCGGCAAACCGGCCCCGGCACCCCGCGGAGAATCGATCGGTTGTTACATCACCAAGCTTAAATGAAAATGCGTTACTCTTTACTCACCGCTACTCTATTGGTCGAATTGGTATGTGTAGAAGCCAAGGAAGTCACTTTCACTGAGCACGTCGCACCGATCATTTTCCAGAACTGCACCTCATGCCATCGCCCCGGTGAAGCCGGCCCTTTCGCCTTGATGTCCTATAATGACGTAAGGAAGCGCGGCAAGCTGATACAGCGTGTTACCGAAGACCGCATCATGCCCCCGTGGCATGCACAAAAAAGTGCCTTTAAATTTCACGGCGACCGACGCTTAAGCGAAGAACAGATTTCCACGATTGCCGATTGGGTTGAAAGCGGCATGGCTGAAGGTGACCATGATAAACTTCCCTCCCTACCAAAGTTCATTGATGGATGGCAGCTGGGCAAACCAGATATGGTAGTGAAAATGAGCGAACCATTTCCTATCCCCGATGACGGGCGTGACATTTACCGTAGCTTTGTAATTCCTCTGAACCTTCCAGACGGTAAATGGCTAAAAGCCATCGAGTTTCGTCCCGATGCAAGGAGTGTTGTACATCATTGCTTATTCTTTTACGACACAACCGGAGAAGCCAGACGTCTCGACAAAAACGACCCTAATCCTGGATTCCGTCGAATGCGTCAACAAGGTCGCGGAATCGGCCGTCTGGGCGGTTGGGCTGTTGGAGGTCAACCTGAAAAGTTGCCGGAAGATTTGGCTTACTATTTGCCTAAGGGAGCCGATCTTGTGTTATCCATGCACTATCATCCCTCCGGTAAACCAGAACGAGACCAGTCGAGTGTAGGCCTATATTTTACAGATCAAAAACCCAGTACATCCTTCACCGGAGTGCAACTACCCCCTGCCTTTGGGGCCCTAAATCGCATCAGTATTCCGGCCGGGGAAAAGGCTTATACGGTTACCGATGAATTCACCCTCCCGATTGATGTGGAGGCGTTTGCTGTCAGTGCTCATGCCCATTATTTAGGTAAGCAACTACGGATGACCGCCACTTTACCCGAAGGAGAAACTCTCGATCTCCTAAATATTCCCGACTGGGATTTTTCGTGGCAGGAACAGTACCAATTTGAAAAATTCATCAAATTGCCCCGCGGCACTAAACTGGTGTCCACCGTGGTGTGGGATAACTCTGCGGAAAATCCAAATAACCCAAGCATCCCTCCCCGCCGTGTCCGATGGGGACGGGAAAGTGATGATGAAATGGGCAGCCTCACTTTACTTGTCCGTCCAGCCGAAGGCCAAAATATTGGAACACTCAATTCACTTTACCGCCTTCATGTGGGACAGGTGGCGAGAAACCCAAAACCGGCCACTCTTTCCAAACCAGTCGGAGGTCAAGCTCAGGAGCGTGGCAATTTTATAGTTGATGGCATTCTTGAGCGTTCAGACAAAAACGGCAATCGCAAGATCGATCGCGGAGAGGAACCGGTGTGGCTAAAAAGATCATTTGACCGAGTTGACGCTAATTCTGATAATGCTCTTGATAAGGATGAACTGATAGCTGCACTGAAACGGTTGCGACGATGAATATGAAACTCGTTTTACCCATTTTTGTTGCTGCCGTACTAGGTGCGGCAATGACCTATATCGCTGTCAAATCTCCCGCACCGAACCGTACACCGGATTCCACCGAGCAAGAGTCCCAGATTTCTCAATTGCGCAAAGAATTAAATGCCGCAAAAGCCCGAACTGCCCGTGTTGAGACAGTGGAGATTCGCACAGAAACCCTCCCCGAAACCCAACCAAAACCTTCTAACCTCAGGATAGAACGCCACATGGATGCCCTTAAGGCACTCAAACCGGAACAAGATCGGATGCGTCGCCTAGCCATTTATCACCTTGAATCAATTAGTGAAGCCGGCACTGAAGCGTTACCTGAAATCACTAATTTTTTTGAGGAAGGCGTGGATTTACATTTTCATACAATACCCAAACCAGAAACCGAGCCGACTACCGATGAAGAACGCCGCAGAGCACGATGGCGGAAAGCTTTCCGGAACCGCGTGCCCAGCTTACCCACACTCAATACTACTTTTCCAGCTACACTACGGTTAGGATTGATCGAATCGACGACAAATATCGGTGGAGAACCAGCCGTTGAAACCCTTGTCCAATTATTGTCCAACACTGCAAGGGGTATAGAAGTCGCATACCTTGAAGCAGCTCTTGAGAATTTGGCTCCGGCAACTCATCGAGAAAATGTCCTGAAAGTTGCCAGAGATATCCTCACAAAGCCTCCAGTAACCAGCGACGAGCCACTTAACAAGGTTGATCGTGAATCGATGGGCTATCTTTACGCCCTACTTATAAAGCATAAAGATCTCAATTTTGTTGAAACTGCCAAAACAAAACTCATTACAGCGGAAGGCGCACTGGATTCATATGCTTTAACCTACCTACGCGAAGTGCTTGGAGAAAACGCCATGCCCATTTTGCTCGCAGTCTACACCGACCCGCGAATTACCGACCCGACGGACAAAATAATTTTACGCGACGCGGCTTTACGGTTCATCGGTCGCAACGCTGAAGCTGACCAAATTTTCTTTGAAACAGTTAAGGAAGGTCTGGCTAAAATGAAAGAAGGAGACATGTTCGATATGAAACGATACGAACACATAGGCCAACCGCTTGGAGCTTTAATGAAGGATATTGGAGATCAACCTACCGAAGTTATTGTAAATCGACGCAAACTGCTCGGGCAGGTCCGAGGTCAGTCTACTGATCTCCTGTTACAGTTTGGGCTAAACATGATGGACAAGGAACTTGGCAAAGTTCAACAGCGCCGCGAAGAAAACCCTAAACCTTAAATAATGAAACAAGTCGCCCCTCTCCTAGTCGCAGCCATAGTCGGCCTCGCCGCTGGATACATCCTGAATTCTGACAATGGCCAATCCACCGTGGCACCCGACAATGCCGAATTGGAGAAACTCCAAAAAGAGCTCAAGGCAGCCCGAGTGCAGACTGGTAAAACGGAAGTAATTAACACCGAGACTGAGAAGGTAGTTGAACGCACCGTAGCTGTGGATCCGGAAAGCTATCTGGCCCAGCTCAAAACCCTCCGGCCCACCGGTGCCACGCGCCAGCAAACCATGCGCGAAATTATTCATCACTTGGTCGGGCTTACCAAATCCCGCGAAAATGCCATCCCTGCAATCCGAGGGTTTTTGGAATCCAAGCTCGATATTGAGTACGACAGCACCGCCCAAAATTTTGACCGCGAAAACCAGGCTGCTCGCGAAGCTGAATCCCGCGGGGAAGAAGCACAGCCCAACGGCATCGGTAGCTTTATCAAATCCGGTTTTGGAAGTTATTTCATGAGCAATATGGTAGCCCAAATGAAACGCGAGCTGGAGCCTGGTTCCTTGCGGCTGGGCTTGTTCGATGTCTTACAGGATATCGGAGGCGCCGAAGCCGAATCACTATTGGCCCAGGAACTTTCCCAAACCGGCCGCGGCTTAGAGGTTGCCTACCTCGACCGCATACTGAGCGACATCGCCGAGGGCCAATACAAGGAGCAAGTGCTCAACGTTACCCACGATTTGCTCGTCACCCCGCCAGCCCCCACCGGCAGCAGCCTATTGGATGAATCTTCCCGCCTGTTTCTATTCGCCATTTTGGTAAAGTACAAGGACGCCACCTTTGTGAACACTGCCAAACTGATGATCATCAATAACGAAGGCCGCGTGGATGGAGCGGTGGTGAATTATCTGACCACCATTCTCGGCGTGGACGCCGTGCCGTTGTTGTACGCCAAAATTAAGGATGAATCGTTAACCGATGATGGCGACAAGATGGCGCTGGGCGATGCGATTCTGAAGCACGTAGGCACCAATGACGACAGCAACGCCTTCTTCACCGAGGTGGTCACCAACCAGGAACTCGGTCCGCTACGATTTCTAGCATTGGGCCATCTCACGGGCGGCGACCGAGCCGAGAGCACACTACGCAACCGCCAGAAACTCATTACCGATATCAAGGCCGAGTCCCCCGAGGACGCCGCCCTGAACCGGGCTCTAGACAACACGCATAACCGGCTCGAAGTAATGATTGATCCCAGTAAAGCCGGTGAACTCGGCACTGGAGATCGCCCGAATTTATTTGAGCTATTTAACCGCGGCGGACAGCAGAACAACTAGCGAACTAGCGTAATGCCTCGGGGTGGTTCGAAGGGTTTTTTGGATAATCAAATAACGCGGTCCGCGGTTGTCTAGCGGCCGCTTTTTTCCATGTCGGCTCTGTGAACGTGAGCCACAGCACGCCGCAAGTTGGCACATTGGTGACCGGCAAACTCCACACGTCCGCAGCCAATTCGGTTAGGCCGGGATTATGGCCAAATGCCATGACCGAGTTCCAGGTGTCCGGGAGCGACTCCATGAATGCCAGCCAAGTGGCTACATCCGCGTGATACAAATCCGGCTCCACACGAAACTCAGCCGGGGATGGATCCCGCGTGTCCCAAAATTGCTCCGCCGTGGTTCGAGCCCGCAACGCGCTACTGGTGATCAATGCCTCCGCACGGACACCCAGTGCCTGCACCCGGGACGCCATAACTGGCGCATTGCGAGTGCCGCGAGCATTAAGCGGCCGGTCATGATCGGGCAATTGAGGATCGGCCCAGCTGGATTTGGCATGCCGCACGAGAATGAGATGTTTGTCCGCCATTTGAGGTTTGCACGGCGCGCGTTGCTCGCTAGAGTGAACGCGGTTCCCGACAATTAACCAACTGAAACCATCTTATGAAGCAAATCTTCGCATCGTTTTTCGCCGTGCTGTTCGGCGCGTCTCTCGCGCAGGCAGCCGATGACCACATCACCTATGAAGGCAAGGAAGGCCCCGGCAAGGGCAAGCACATCGTCCTGCTCTCGGGCGATGAGGAATATCGCAGTGAGGAAGGTCTCCCCATGCTCGCCAAGATCCTCAGCCAACGTCACGGCTTCAAGTGCACAGTTCTCTTTTCGCTAAATGACAAGGGCGAGATTGATCCCACGAATCAAAAAAGCCTTTCCCATCCGCAGGCACTGGATAGCGCGGATGCCATCATCATGCTGCTGCGGTTCCGCACCTGGCCTGATGAGGTGTATAAACACTTTGATGATGCGTGCAACCGCGGTATCCCGGTGATCGGCCTGCGCACAAGCACCCACGCCTTTCGTGGCAAGATCGGCGGCTTTGGCAAGCGCGTGCTTGGCGAAGGCTGGGTCAGCCACTGGGGCGGCCACAAACGCGAAGCCTGCCGCGGGGTCATCGAAAAAGGTGCGGAAAAGAATCCCATCCTCAATGGCGTGACCGACGTGTTTGCCGATTCGGATGTGTACGAAGCCTACCCGCCCGCCGATGCCAAAATTCTCATGCGGGGTCTGGTACTAGAAAACATGGAACCCGACTCCAAGCCTTCCACCAGGGAAAAGCGTAACCGTCAGCTTAATAAGGTGACCGGCGTGAACGATCCCGCCATGGCCGTAGCCTGGACGCGCCAGTACAAGTGGCCCTCCGGCAAGACCAGCCCCATTTTCACCACCACCATGGGCGCCGCCACCGATTTACAAAGCGCTGGCCTGCGCCGTATGATCGTGAATGCCGCCTACAACGGCCTCGGCATGAAAGTACCGGAGAAGGCCAATGTGGAATACGTGGATCCCTACAAGCCGCTCTTCTACGGTTTCAACACCTACCGCCGCGGGATCAAGCCCGCCGACCACGCGCTCGGCAAGGTGTTGCCCGCCGGCAACAAGAAGTAGACGACCGCCACTAAATACAACTTAAGGCCGCCTGTGAAGGGCGGCTTTTTTGTGGTCTATCCAATGTTAATTCCGGATTTTCCCTTCGGTGACGCCGGTTTCTTTTCCAACCGATTTGGACTGGTCATACCGTAGCAGCCCATTAGCATTCGGTGTATGCGAATGATTCTTGCGACGCTCTTAATCTTACAAGTCAGCGGATTCACTGCAGAATGGTCGCGACTGCGCGGTCCCAACGGCACCGGAGTGGCGCCCGAAGCCACGCCACCCGTCCAACTCGACCCAGCCAAACCCACATGGAAAACCGCCGCTCCAACCGGACATTCCTCGCCGGTGTTATGGGGAAACCGCTTGTTCCTGACCGGAATCGAGCAATCCCGCCTAGCCACCTACGCACATGACAAGATCACCGGCAAACGGCTCTGGAAACGCCTCGCGCCCGAAGTCGAGCTAGAACGCGTGCACGAGGCTAGTAGTCACGCCGCGCCTACGCCTGTGGTTGATAAGTATCGACTCTACGTCTACTTCGGCTCCTACGGTCTACTTTGCTACGACCATGCCGGCAAACTCCTGTGGCAGCGCCAATTGACCGTGCCACGCACCTTGTATGGCACCTCCTCATCACCCATTACTTTTGA